>NZ_JAVKBY010000099.1:0-27702 GCF_040222985.1 Coleofasciculus sp. F4-SAH-05 | reverse complement strand
CATGTCTAATTGAGCTTTTTTCTACTAAATGAGCTTTGACTATTTTTTCTCTGAAATCTACTGAATATGCTTTCATTGGCTATCCAACGCCTTAATCTCTGTTCATCAATTGTACTATGATATAGCGCAAAGCGCTGTATGTTTGCATCAAGTAACACCGGGAGAATCACCCATTGCCAGATATTTTGTACCTGTTTTACCTTTGTTATTTATTGGTATAGCTTATGCATTTTCCCTGAGTCGTTTTACAGAATTAATTTTTGGTGTTTTCTTGGCATATAGCTTGATAATTGGCATAATAATTTTCGACACTAGATGTAATGTTGTATCATGCCATAGTTGGATTGTAGAAAGATTAGAACAATGGACAGGTAAAGGACTACTGTTTAGAATTAGCTACTTAGAAACCCATGAATTAGTTGGTACTGTCATTTTTATTTTCTTGATTTTTACTATAGCGGTGAATCAATTACTTATTGACAATAAAAAAATAGGATTAAAGCAATGAAAAAAATAAAAGAACCTTTATTAGAACCACTGCTGCGATGGATGAGATTAAGGAGAGTGAAACCCCATATTCCTCAAAATTATATTTTACTAGATGTTGGTTGTGGTGTGTCAGCTACTTTTTTAAGGTCTATATCTAGTCATATAAGATATGGAGTAGGTGTAGATTTTAAAGTTCAGGTTTATCAAGGGGGTAATATTACAACAAAGCAACTAAAACTTAATAATTATTTGCCTTTTGATAATTCAAGTTTTGATGTAATTACAATGCTTGCAGTTTTGGAGCATATTGAATACGAAAAGGAAATTTTACAAGAAATTTATCGAATACTTGTTCCTAGCGGTAAGCTTATAATTACCGTTCCATCTATCTGGTCTCAACCTATACTAGAGTTTTTAGCTTATCGACTAAAGATAGTCAGTGAAGCAGAAATCAGAGATCATAAAAGATACTATACTCGCCAGTCTCTTGAAAAAATATTGATAGATGAAATTGGATTCCAAAATTTTCAACACCAATATTTCCAGTTGGGAATGAATAATTTCTGTACTGTAACGAAAAAGGAGTAACTATTTTAAAATGAAACTATCCGTTATCATACCTTGCTATAACGAAATAGGAACGATTGGTAAAGTTATTGAAGTGGTAAAAGCATCTCCCGTGAGAGATATTGAAATTATCATAGTTGACGACTGTTCAAAAGATGGTACAAGAGAACTCCTACAATCAAGACTAGAAGCCCAGGTTGAGCGTGTCATTTATCATCGAAAAAATCAAGGTAAAGGAGCTGCTTTACGCAGCGGATTTGCTGCTGCAACGGGAGACATTGTAATTGTCCAAGATGCTGATCTAGAATACGATCCTCACGAATATTCGCTCATGATCGATCCTATCCTTAAGGATAAAGCCGATGTCGTTTTTGGCTCACGCTTTCAAGGAGGTAGACCTCACCGAGTCGTATATTATTGGCACATGGTAGGCAACAAGTTTTTAACCACCTTGTCGAATATGCTCACGAATATCAATTTAACCGATATGGAAACTTGCTATAAGGCATTTCGACGAGAGATTATTCAATCCATCAAAATTCAAGAAAATCGATTTGGCTTTGAACCCGAAATAACGGCAAAGGTGGCGAAAACGAATTGTCGTATTTACGAAGTTGGCATATCCTATTATGGTCGTACCTATAAGGAAGGGAAAAAAATAGGATGGAAAGATGGCATTATAGCTATTTATTGTATCCTGAAGTACAATCTTTTAAGAACTTAAATTTTTGCTTTTAATTTTTGGTGACTGTATCATGAATTTATTCAATAAAGTAAATGAACTTAAGTATAAATGGAATAAATTTACCCCACGAGTAAAATGTCTGATTATATTTTTCATTAGTTTGACAATTTATTTAATAAATGATCGGACGATTAGTTCAGGTGATACAGTTCCTAACTCACTTTTGGTATTTAATTTATTAGAAAATCAAACCTTTAATTTTGATGCATTTAGAACCAGCTATTTTGCCAACGGTGGTTCTTTACATTATTCTTTTATAGAAGCACAGAATGGACATTTAACATCGGTATACCCCATAGGTGCAGCAATTTTAACGTCGCCTATATACGTAATTTTTTATGGGTTTTTAAAGCTATTTAATCTTCCCGTTGAATTAACGCAGTCAAGTTTTGAACCCTATAGATTGTTTTTTGAAAAGTTGGCAGCAAGTTTAGTAACAGCAAGTTCTGTGGTGGTCTTTTACTTAGCCTCTAAATTGAAATTCAGCGAAAAAATTGCAGTTATTTCAACGTTCATATTTGCTTTTGCTACAAATACATGGATGACGAGTTCTCAAGGTTTATGGCAACATGGAGCGTCTAACTTCGCTGTTATAGTTATTATATTTTGTTTACTCAAGGTTAATCATACGACTGTTCAAAAAAATAAATTGTTATTCTTAGTTATTGCAGGTATGATGGGGGGATTATTGCCGATAATTCGTCCCACAAGTACATTATTTTTAGTCGCAGCTTTAGCCTATTCTGTGGTAATAAATCGATTCAATAATTTGTTTTTCCTGTTAGGAATGCTATCGATATTACCAGGTTTAATGTGGAACCTTTACTACTTTAACAACTTAACAGGAGGATATTCCCAGGTTGGTCAATCTTGGTATTCATTTACTCTCGATACTTTTTTGGAATCTTCATTAGGTACTTTAATAAGCCCCAGTCGGGGTGTTTTACTATTTTCTCCTATCCTCATCTATTCTTTTATCGGAGCCTACAACCTATTTAAACATAGATTTAGGAAAGATGAGCAATTAATCCTATGTATGACGACTGCAGTTATCCTATTATTTTTTAATTACTGTTTCTATCTGGTGTGGTGGGCTGGACATAGTTATGGTCCAAGGTTCATGACCGATATTATGCCTGTTGCTTGCTATGTCATAAATTACTCTCTGATTGATGTCACCCAAAAACCTGTTATTTATAAAAAGAAAATTTTTAGTTCTTTTGTATTTTTATCACTGCTGATGTTTTCGTTATTTACTCAGATCGTAGGCGCATTTGGTCATAAAGGTTTTGATTGGAATGGTTATCCTCTCAATATAGATACCTACAGATTTAGACTTTGGCAACTAAAAGATAATCAGATAGAAAGACATGCCAAGGCATTATTCCACAGACTATTTGCTCCTCCGGTAAAGAGTAACAAATATATCAATGGTCTGAGTGGAAGTATAGAAGCGATAGAATTTGCTAATCAAAAAATGACAAATAAAAAGTTGCTGCTGTCAGCAAAATCAGAAATCTTACTAAAGGCTAAAGTTAAAAATACAGGCTCTTCTCAATGGTTTGGCTATCAGTCAGCGCTTCGTAAAGGAGAAACCCGCGTCAGAGTGGTTTTCTACGATATCCAAGACAATTTAGTCAAGGAAAGCTACTTATATGTATCGGGTTTAGTCAGTCAAGGCGAGACAACCCAAGCAATTGGAACGGTTGTTATCCCTGAACAACCAGGAGTATACAAAATGGTTTTTGAATTGGTTTCTGACCATAACGTTATGTTTCCCGAAAATTCGGACAATCCCTATAATTTGCAGATTGTGGTAAAATAATCTATAAAATTAGATGAAATCGGGTTAAAGCAATGAAAATCAATACTACATTAGTTTTTGCCGTATTACTTTTGCTAATTGTCCTAATCCTACCTGATTCGGGTCAAGGAGAGATTGTGCAACTGAGTTGGTGGGATCAAAGTGTTTTTTTAAAGGCACTTCAAGACGTTTTGGCAGGAAAAGCGTCGGGTTCAGTAGAAAATGGTCTTGTGGGTTCTGGCTATATAACGTTAGGCGTTCTTGTCACTAAGCTTTTTTCTACAGAACCCAAAAATTCTCTAGTCTTACTTAATCGCTTATCATTTACATTAACGACGTTAGTCTTTTTTTTTAGCTAAATTTTTAATGTATTATGCCTTAAATCAAGAAAAAAAAAACCATGAAACTTTATCTATAAGCTCAAAAATTAAAACAGCAAACTTAATTGCATTTATTTATAGCTTAACCGTCATATTTTCAAGTAATTTTGTATCGTTTTCAGATATTCCTTGGTCTCATTTTCCAGCTACGCTGATGGGCATATCTTGTATTTTATTAATTTTTTATATTGAAGACAGTTATAAAAAACGACATTATAGAAAAATATTATTTGGGTTGACTCTTTTGGGTTTTTCCCTAGGACTCCTAGTCCAAATTCGTTCATTTGAAGGAATGGCTTTACTCTTAGGTATAGGAATTTGGTTATTAGTGTTAGCGCTGATGTATCCTATAACAACACTACAAAAAATAAAGTCTAGTGTTAATGATTTTCAGCTAATCAAATATACTACTGTCTTAGGTTTATCCTTTTTAGTAACCTTTTTAACCAGCCAAATTATTACTCGTCAAAAAACAATAAGCCTACTATATTTTGGCTTAAGAGACAATAATCCTGTTTTAAGAGAAATGTATAAAACTTACCCGGATATTTTTCCAGTTAAATTTGTTCAACTCTTTATCGATCCAAACTTTTTTAGCTTCAATCAAAACTACGAAATAAATCCCTTAATTTTTGGGTTTAACTTTGATGTTTTTAAAATGCCTTTTTTATTACAAATACCATTTTTAATCTATGCCATACCAGCCACTTTTACTCTATTAATCTTTTCTGGATATAAAAAAAATATTAAAACTCTACTAAAAAAAGCAAGTTTTGTAATTCCTTTAATTACTGGATTAATCTTAACGGTTGCCTATCTGGGGAGTCCGCTGTTTGGCAGTCCGCATTTAAAATATGGGGTGGTTCGCAACATGATGTTAGTAACCTGGTGTCTGGCATTAGTAGCAGGACCCTGGCACTTTTTCCCAAATCTTTTACCTTTAAGTCGTCGCTTTTTTACTCAATGTTTAGTCTGTGTGTGTATTCTACCTATACTAATATCTGTAGTCTATGGACAAATAATTGTTCACTATACGGGGTTTTGGGAGTTTGAAAGAATGCACATCAAAAAAATAGAGTTAGAGGAGACTTGCCGGGGTCTGATCTGTTCCTTAACTGTTAACAGCTATAACAATCAAGGACAAGTCATAAAAATTCCTAACCAACGTTATATAGTTGCCGGAAGTTGTCCCTCAACGGGAAAAAGAATGGCAACAACTGTGAGTCCAGATCAATCATTCACGCTGCTTCCTTGCTCAGAACGTTATCAGGTCGATGTTTATCCGATTAATATGGGATTTGCGGGAACCCCAGACCCAGAAATGCCTATTTCGTGGCAATTTACCCCGCCACCTTCTCAGCAATAGGACTTACGCACTCACACCATATATATTGGTTAAGGTGCGTTACGCTACGCTAACACACCCTACAGATAGGATCTTTGCGTAAGTCAGAATAAATAGAGATGTTATCGGCAACGACGTTAACCCATTTGACTAAACAATAACATATCCTAAGTTATGAAAATTGAAGTGCTTTGTCCGGTTTGTGACTCCAATCAAAACAAGGTTAAGTATGAACCCTGGATAGACATTCAAGATCCCCAGACGCTTTACGGCGCCGCCTCAGGTGTTCCGGGGACTCAACGGCTGGTTGAATGTGAAAACTGTGGCATGATTTATGAGACTCCCCGTTTTCCCGATCCGGTTATTTTACAAGGGTATCTGCTCTCTGAAGAATCCGGACATGATAGTCAGTATCCGATGCGCGTCGAAAGCTTTTATCGAACCTTATTATCCCTGGGTTCTCGGATTCCAGCAAAAGGAGCAACGGTGCTGGATATTGGTACGGCTGGGGGAGCCTTCTTGGAAGCGGCGCAAAGGTTTGGTTATCAGGCTGTGGGATTAGAACCGTCCCAGTTTTTAGTCGAACAAGGGAGAAAACGCGGACTGAAGATAGAACAGGGAACTCTGGACAATCACCCCTTTAAATCGGCATCATTTGACCTAGTATGCCTTTGGGATGTGATCGAACATCTAACCAATCCCCAAGCCGCACTTGAGCAAATCCAAACATTACTCAAGCCAGGAGGAATTCTACTGATTAACTATCCAGATATTGGCACTTGGCAGGCAAAATTAGCAGGTCGTCGATTTTGGTGGATTATTTCCGTCCATCTGCATCATTTTACCCGCCAGACTCTCAGCATGATTTGCCAACGCACGGGTTTTCAGGTGTTCCATTTTCAACCCTACTGGCAAACGTTACAATTTGGTTATTTGGAAGATATGGCAATTCTCTATAAGATTCCGTTGAGTCAGGTGTTGAAACAACTTACTCCCCGGTTGATTCAACAGATTCCTATCCCTTATTATGCCAGTCAAACCACGGCTCTGGCGCGAGTTAAACCATGACAGTTTATATCCTCGGCGGTGGACCGGCTGGGCTAGCCTTAGCTCATGGTTTAACCCAAGATAGCAACGCCTCTTTTGTTCTGCTGGAACGGGGGTCGAGTTTGGGTGGACTTGCCCAAACCATTCATTGGTCAGGAAACGGCTGTCATGACTTAGGTCCTCATAAAATTTTTACACTCAATCAAGACTTAATGACGCGAGTTGAACGCCTTTTGTCTCCTGAAGACTGGTTGACTCGTCCCAAGAAAAGTAGTATTTTTATTGGCGGTTACTTTCTACCCTATCCCCCCTCACCGTTTTCTCTGATTCAGGTGTATGGGTTAGCCTCGTTTGCGGCAATGGTTTGGGACTATGGACTAGCTCAGCTTGGTTCTGTGCTTACCTCAAAAAGTCCCCTAACCTTTGAAGCTGATTTGCAGGGGCGGGTAGGGAAAAAACTCTATGAGGCTTTGTTTAAGCCAATTGCGCTAAAACTCTGGGATGATCCTGCTCAATTAGATGTCAAACTG
Source organism: Coleofasciculus sp. F4-SAH-05 (assembly GCF_040222985.1). Lineage (NCBI taxonomy): Bacteria > Bacillati > Cyanobacteriota > Cyanophyceae > Coleofasciculales > Coleofasciculaceae > Coleofasciculus > Coleofasciculus sp. F4-SAH-05. Next base: position 20,795 of record NZ_JAVKBY010000099.1, on the reverse strand, counting down.
TCTCAAGGACGAGTGCAAACCCCATCCTTAATGGAATTGGTGAAGCGATCGCTAAAAATTAGCCAATCGAGTAATTTTGAAGCGTTAGAATTCCGCTATCCCCAAGGCGGACTGCAAAAACTGTGGAAGGCGATCGCGACTCAAACCAGCCACCAAGGTGAGTATCGGCTAAATCAGGAAGTGTGTCACCTTAGTGTGGAAAATAATACCATCCGCAGGATTCGTTATCGCGATCGCGTCACCGGATCGGTTCAACAGATTCAGGTGAACCCAGATGACTGGGTGGTGTCTACACTCCCCCTACTCAAACTCACCGAACTCATGGGTGATGCGCTTGAACCAACCACAACGGCTCGGATGCAGGAGATTATTCAGCTCAACGACCTGATCCTGGTATTTTTAAAGATAGACCAACCGAGCTTGTTGGATGAGTCTTGGATCTTTGTTCCTGACTCAAACATCGTGTTTCATCGGCTCAGCGAACAGGAATCGTTTGATCCACAGATGACTCCAGGGGGTAGTATTATTTGTTGTGAGGTGATGGGTTCAAAAACCAGAGCCATGGGTCAACGTTGTGACAGCGACTTAATTGCCCTCACCCAGCAGGGGTTAAAGGATATGGGGTATACTGGATTTTCCGTACTGGATCAGCGTGTTATCCGCCTCCCTTCCTCCTATCCTGTCTATAAATCAGGGTTTGAGCCTGTCTTAGACGCGATCCTTAGTCAACTGGATCACTTCGCTAATTTTCGCACCATCGGTCGTCAAGGTTCCTTTAACTATATCGGGACGCTAGATGCGATGGACATTGGCTACGGTGCGGCTCAATGGCTGATTCGGCAAATGACCGGACAGCAAGAGTATAGCTGGAAACAGGAACGGGAAAGAACCAGTCATTATCCAGTCCTTGATTAGTATGAAAATCACGTTAATCTCTCCACGACTGGCGGTACAAAAAGGGGATTTCCTGGGTTCTGGCGTCCCCTATTTGCCACTTGAATTGGCAGTTGTGGCAGCATTTTTGAGGGAACAAGGACATCATATCGGTGTCATTGATCTGTTTGGGAGTTCGCCCAACACCCTGGAATCAAGGCGCGATCATTACCTTCAAGGTGAGCCTTTTACGAAATTCCTGGATACTCCTGAGATTGAGCAAGCCGATCTGGTGATCGTTTACGCGATCTCAGTCATGTCTCATCAGGAAATTCTAGGGATTATTCGGGACTTGCGCCACTCTCACCCTCAAAGTGCGATCGCGGTATTGGAAAATTCCCAAGCTGTTACTGCTTATGCGGTGTCTCAATTGGCTGAGGATTTCTTTAATGCGGGTGTGGATGCACTTGTGTGTGGTGAAATCTACTGGAATTGGCATGAAATTAGCAGCTACTTAACCCATCACCAAACGGTTCCGGTTCCCGAAAACGTGCTGGTGTCAAATCCACCCCCTAGTCATACCTTGCGGCGAAAAGTACAAAAGCATCCCACCTATCCGATTCCCGCCTGGGATTTATTCCATTTAAACAATTATTGGTCGATTCCCTATTCTCATGGACCAAAAACCAGATGCTTCCTCCCCATACTCACATCACGAGGTTGTCCCTATCCTTGTGACTTCTGTGTGGTTCCCGAAACCAATAACCAGCAATGGCGCGATCGCACGGCGGAGGAAGTGGTGACAGAAATGATCGTGCTGCGCGATCGATTTAATGTCCGTCATTTTCAGGTTGAGGATCTTAATCCCACCGTGAGACATTCCCGATGGAATAAAATATGTCAACTCCTGATTGAACGCCAAGCCGAAATATTTTTCTATTTTGTCAGTGGAACCAAAGCGGAAACTGTAAAATTAGAGCAAATTCCCCTTTATGCTCAAGCGGGATGTCGTTACCTTTCCATTAGTCCTGAATCCGGTAGTCCGGCTGTCCTTAAAGCCATTGGCAAACCCTTTAACCATACTCATGGTTTAGCTTTAATTGAAGCCTGTCATCGCCAGGGAATTTACACTCAAGCCTGTCTTTTAGTGGGTCATCCCGCTGAGACAGTCGCCGATTACGAATTATCTTGTGATTATTTACGCGCCATGGTTCAGGCTGGACTTGATGAGGTAGCTATCTTTATCGTCGCCCCTTTAGCCGGGAGTCAGTTACATCGTCAAAATAAAATTGAACTGGATAATTCAGACACCTTAACCAGCTTTAGTCCCCAGGGAAGACGAGGATGGGAGGAGTTAAAATACCGTCGCCGCAAGCTGATTCAACTCTTTTTTTGGCAGAAGCTAAAAATGGGATCTGGACTCTGGTTACAAGGAATTCGAGCGGTGTTAGGAATACCCCGCACTAAAATGGAGAACTTACCCCGCAGAGTTTTGTTTATCTATTGGCTTCTGCTCAAACAGTATTGGATTCAGTGGTTGTCCTCTAGTTGGTTATAGAGCGTCGATTGGTGTAACCATGACCCATCCTAGCACCATTTTAATTATCCCTTGTTATAACGAAGAAAATAATGTGGGTAAGCTCCTCCGTGAAATCCAAGAGTTAAATCCTGGCTACGATACCCTGGTTATTGATGATGGTTCTCAAGATAATACTTATGCCGTGGCGAGTCAGTTATCTCCCTGTGTAAAGCTATTAACTAACTTAGGAATTGGTGGTGCTGTGCAAACAGGGATAAAATATGCGCTACAACACAATTATGAACTCTGTGTTCAAGTTGATGGCGATGGTCAACATCCTCCTAGCCAAGTTTACCGTTTAATAGAAAGCTACCTAAAGTCACCCGCTAACTTAATTATTAGTTCTCGCTTTCTTCGGAAAAAAGGGTTTAAATCAACCTGGAAACGCCGCCTAGGAATTAAGATAATTAGCCAGGTCATTCAATTGCTTTTTCAGCATAAAATTACCGATCCGACCAGTGGATTAAGGATGATGGACAGAAAAGCCATTCAATTATTTAGCACTGAATACCCCCATGATTTTCCCGAACCGATTTCATTGGCTGTAGCCCTTGAACGGGGTCTTAGGGTGCGGGAAGTTGCTGTAAATATGCGTTCAAGAGAGCAGGGCTTTAGTTCTATTACTGGGATAAAATCCTTTCTCTATATGATCAGAGTGATTGGATACTTGATTTTAGTGAGAATGGGACGACATCTATAACTATTTCATCCCCTATTTATAGAAACTCTTGATAAATAAAACGCTTGTTTAAACGATGAATTATACCCCGACACCGCAGACCGTCGTATCTGTCCTAATCTTTATTGTAATATATTTATTTGTATTGCTAAAAAAAACAATTAAGAATACGATAGATTTATACGATTTTTTCCTGCTTTCTTCATTAGCAATATTTCCGGGTATATTTGTTTTTGCCCCTAAAATTGTAGTATATTTAGCTCATATAGTCGGGGTTGAGTTTCCCTTTATCATACTATTTTCAGGCTTATTTGTTTGTGTTTTTATCTATCTTTATCGTTTAATAATCAAAGTTAACAAACAAGAAAAATTAAACTTACTTCTTATTCAAGAAATAAGTTTACTCAAACAACAGATTGAATTAAGGCAGGCTATTTCAAACAATAAACCAGACGACTAAGCTTGATTGTGGAGTAGGTATTGAATCTCAAAGGAATTAAACTAAGTAAGTTGATTATCATTTATGTATCACATTGGAATTGATGTTACTCCTCTATCCAGTAAGCCCAGTGGTATCAGTTTTTACGTAGCCAACCTAATCCATTATCTTTATCCTCTCCAATACAACGAAAATTTTCAACTTTCATTAATCTACCAACCTAGACTCAGAAACTGGCTACGCCGCCGCCGAGATTTTCCCAAGTCACTTTCTCGCTATTCAAACCGCTATTTTCTACCTTTACCCGTTAGAATAACTAACATTATTCTTGATTACTTCCCCTACATTTTCTCAAGCCATCTCGGACATGATCTGGACTATCCCACAATTATACATGGGACGAACTATACCATTTTTCCTTATCCGAATAGTCTAAAAGTACTGACAATTTATGACCTGACTTTTATTAAATATCCTGATTATATTGATTCCGTAGTTAAGACCTATTCAAAGCGCGTACAAAAATGTCTAACTTGGACAGATTTAGTAATCACAATCTCCGAAAGCTCTAAAAATGATATTATTGAATATCTCAACGTAAATCCCGATCGCATCCACGTCACCCCCCTAGCCAGCCGCTACGCTTCTGATGTAGTTTTTCCCTCTAACCCATCTGTTAACTACGACTTCTCCTACCCCTATATCCTCTTTGTCAGCACCATCGAACCGAGAAAAAATATTATCACCCTAATTGCTGCTTTTAACCACCTCAAACAAAACCATAAAATTGAGCATCATCTAATCCTCATCGGTCAAAAAGGCTGGCATCACCAACCCATATTTGCCGCCATTGAGAACTCTCCCTGGAATCACCATATCCATCATCTTGACTACCTCTGTGATGAACATGTTGCCCGTTTCTACTCTAACGCTGATGTCTTTGTCTATCCCTCCCACTACGAAGGATTTGGTCTTCCGGTTCTCGAAGCCATGACTCTAGGCGCCCCTGTAGTTACCTCCAATACCTCCTCTCTCCCAGAAGTGGCTGGAGATGCTGCCCTTCTCATTGACCCCAACGATCCAATCCACTTAGCCGAGGCAATCTTAAAAATCATTAGTGACGCTCAAATCCGCCAAGACTTAATTCAAAAGGGCAAAGCAAGAGCTAAACTATTCTCTTGGGAAAGAACGGCGCAGGAAACCATAAACGCCTATAAATCTCTACTCAGTTAATCAATTCTTTAATCTGTCATTTAACCTTGTCTTCTCCCCTGTTAGTCAACCTCTCCATTTTATTTTCCCAACCCACTGGCATCGCCACTTATGCTGCCAACGTATTCCATTATTTAAAACCCCTAAATCCCACCCTGCTCATTTCACCCATCACTTCCAGCAACTTCCCCATCACCTCTGACTTTATCAGCTATCCTATTCCCGCCAACCTCAGCCCCGCCCAAGGAACAAAAGGTCACTTCCGCCGCCTTTTATGGACTCAACTTCAACTTTCCCACCTCTACCACAGCTTAAACTCCTCTCTCCTCTTTTCTCCCATCCCTGAAGCCCCCCTCAATACCAATTGTCGCTATGTCGTCATGGTTCATGACCTAATCCCACTACGCTTTCCCAAACCTAACTCTCCCCTCACCCCCTACTTCCGTTACTATATTCCCCAAGTCCTCACCCAAGCCCAACATATCCTCTGTAACTCCACCGCCACCGCCAGAGACATTACTGACTTTTACTCTATCCCCGCCGCCAAAATTACACCCATACCCCTAGCTTACGACGCAAACCACTTTCGCCCCCTCTGCGCCACTCTGCGCCAACCTCTGCGTCCCTCTGCGTTTCAAAACAAGCCCAATCAAGCACCTTCAGCTAACTATAACCCCTATTTCCTCTACATTGGACGCCACGATCCCTATAAAAACCTACACCGACTGATCAACGCCTTTGCCACACTTCCCAACTGCGGCGACTATGAACTGTGGATCGCGGGGTCAAGTGACAAACGATACACCCCTAACCTTCAAGCACAAGCTAAACACCTCGGTTTAAGCCATCAGGTTAAATTTCTTAACTATGTTCCCTACAACCAACTGCCCATACTTCTTAATAACGCGATCGCACTTATCTTCCCCAGCCTCTGGGAAGGCTTTGGACTCCCGGTTCTAGAAGCCATGGCGTGTGGGACTCCCGTAATCACCTCCAACCTCTCCGCCCTCCCCGAAGTCGCAGGCGACGCGGCTATCCTAGTGAACCCCTACAACACTTCAGAACTCACCGCCGCCATGCACTCTATCGCCACCGACAGCCAACTGCGATCGCGCCTTAGCACCCTCGGACTTCAACGCGCCCGTCAATTTAGCTGGGCAAAAACTGGACAGAAAACGATTGAAGTCCTGCAAAACTATCTTTAAAAAAAAAGAGGGATTTACCCTCTGTTCAAACCCAAAAAATTCTTGCCCAAAAAATTCTTGGATGTATAAACCTGTCCTGACGCCGGAATTACTCTTCCGTCGCTGACACAAACTCTTCTTCTTCAATCCCCTCTTCTTGAGATTCAGGATTAACGCCTTCTTGTTGTGCCAGCATCTTCTCCCGATACTTCTGAGCCATTTCTTCTGCCTTATCGTAGACTTGATCCCGATTGTTGATCATATCTCCCGGTTCAGGTTCCAACTGCTTTGTTGACAGCGAAATCCGACCGCGTTCGGCATCCAAGTCAATGATCATCACTTTCAATTCATCATTGACATTAAACACACTATGAGGCGTGTCAATATGATCATGAGAAATTTCCGAAATGTGGAGCAATCCGCTCACACCACCAATATCAATGAACGCACCGTAAGGCTTAATACCCCGTACTGAACCAACGACCACTTCACCAACTTCTAAACGGTTCATCTTGCGCTCAACCAAAGCGCGACGGTGAGAGAGAACCAAACGGTTTCGGTCTTCGTCTACCTCTAAGAATTTCAGTGGCAGTTCTTCGCCAACTAAATCTTCTTTCGGTTTGCGAGTGCTAATGTGGGAACCGGGAATAAAACCTCGTAGCCCTTCAATGCGAACCAGCGCCCCACCTCGGTTTGTGGCAAAAACCAAAGAACGAACAGTCGCGTCTTCAGTTTGAAGCTGGCGCACCCGCTCCCAAGCCCGCATATACTCAATACGCCGAATGGAAAGGGTGAGTTGTCCATCTTCATTCTCGTCAGTCAAAATGAAAAATTCTCGCGTTTCATTTGACTGCAAAACTTCTTCGGGAGCGTCAACCCGATTAATTGACATCTCCTGTATGGGAATATAAGCGGCGGTTTTAGCACCAATGTCAATCAGAGCGCCTCTTGGCTCCAGACTGAATACTGTACCTGCGACAATATCACCAGGGCTAAAGTGATAATCATATTTGTCGAGGAGGGCGGCAAAATCGTCGTGAGTGAAGCCAATATCTATTGTATTTGTGTTCTGACTGAGCATGTGCGTTGTGTTTCCTTGTTTAATCTCCGTAATGACTATGCCTCCTGTCGATGTACTCGCACGTCGGTATTGTGCCACCTACACCTACATTGCTTTGTCTCAACCTTATTTTAAAAGATTTAATAAAGTCCAGACAGGTAATTATAACTCAATCTGGATTACCGCTCATTCGTGTATGGACAAAACTACCCAAAGCTAGATAATTTGACCATATCGCATCCTAGCGGCTAGATGCTATTGCCTGTTCAAAGTGCCTGACGGCTTGCCTCTGACTCGATCTGAGTTACAGACTCAATCAGAGGCTTGACCTTGAACTCCCAGTTAGAGACACTGTAGAAGTCATGGCGTGACATCCCAGTGAGGACTTTATTCAGTTGGTTGATCCCGCTCCATACGTGCTTACGCGGATTCACTCCGAGCAAGGCGGTTATGGAGCGGGGTAATCGTTCAGACAAATTCATGGCTCTACGTGCCAATACTAATGCGGCAGCTTCATCGCTCCCCATACCATACATTCGAGCATATTTCACCAAAGCTAAGAAGCTAGACCATGCTGGATTACGGCGAATGACTTCAATTCCTGCATTCCCACATTGCAACACTAATTGCTCTATAAATCGACTGTAGGCAAAGTTTGACAACATTCGAGAATACTTTTTACCACGCTCACGTAATTGTGTTTTTTTAGTGTTGAAGTCGAGATTCTCAAAGCAAATTGGCACTCCAAAGTACAAAGCCAGATTTACCAATGAATTGCAAACATCCGCAATAATGGCGATGGTTTGACCGCGCCGTTTAGAACTGACATCAAACGATAAACGTCCTTTAGTAACCAAATTCCCGTCATGATCTACCGCAGCATAGCCAATAGATTTTGGATTGATGTCAATCCCAATACAACCATATTGCCGAGGTTTGGTGACTCGCTTCGGTACACTCAGGTCAACTGTGACTGCCCAAAACCAGCGCAAATCCTTGGCGTATAATCGGTGCGTCATTGCCACGCCGTAGCGGATTGGCGTTTGATATCCGGTCTTCTTATTCGTAGTGAATCCAGGCGTTGACAATGCTTGTTCTAGTTTGTTCTGACCATAAGGAAACGGATCAACCGAACATTCTAATATCTCACCATACTTTGTTTTTAGGCATTCTGGAACACGGAGCTTGAGGGTAGCACCATCGAATTGAAAAACCTGATTACCACAGGTTTCACCTTTGGAACCGAGAAAGAGGCAGTCAGGTTGTTTACTGATAGTGACTTGAATCGGAGCTGTTTTTAATGCTGATATTTGACTTTCTAGGTGAGTGATGTATCGCTTTTTGTGATGAATAGCAAATCGCTTACTTTGCCATGAGGTTCTGTGCGTATCAAGGTAACAGAACAGTTTTAGATTTGTCGATTGTTTTTTGTTTTGCCACTTGCCAGAGTAATGCTTACGAGAGTCTTTTAACGACTTTTCAGCCCTGCGTAACCAGTCTTTAGCCGATTTGAGCTTGCCTTCGAGTTGCTTAATGTGGTTGACATGGCATTTCTTAGCAGAGTCAATTTTCCCATCTGCATCTGCAATCACCGCGCCGGCTTGACGCTTGTTGATTTTGAAAGTCTGTTGAATTAGTGTGTTTAGCTTTGCTTCTAACCCCTGTTGAGATCGAGAATTACACAAAACTTTATAAAGATAGATTATCCTAAATCGCGAACGGATCAAACTGCTGTCTGCTAAGGATTGGGCGTCCCTTACTGTAAAACCTGTTGCTCCTCTGAGGTGGGAGTGACTAGGGAGGCTGATGTCTCCGCATCATCAGACTCGTTGGGGATAGCTGGTTCTACAGCCAACATCTCTGGGTTGTCTAGTTCAGCATTATTTCTGAGATGCTCTAGGGTTTCGATAAAATCGCGAATGCCCTGAAACTTCCGATAAACTGAGGCAAACCGGACATACGCTACTTCACTCTCGTGTCGTAGGTAGCGCAGGACTAACTCACCCACTTCATCACTGGTGACATCCCGCCCATAGTGCTGCTGAACTTCAGCTTCAATCTCATCGACTATCGCTTCTAGGCGTCGTTGGGAAACTCCTGTTTTCTCACAAGCTCGCACCATTCCCCGTAATAACTTAGAACGGTCGAAGGATTCTCGCTTACCATCCCGCTTCAGGATAGTAATCGGCACAAATTCAATCCGCTCATAAGTCGTGAAGCGATGTTTACAAAGCAAACACTCCCGACGACGCCGAACACTTTGTCCTGCTTCTGTTGAACGAGACTCCAAAACGCGGCTGTCGGTGTGCTGACAATAGGGGCATCGCATAATAGCAAGTCTTTTCCGACTGGTTAAATACAGAAAATTGAGCCGATACGAGTCTATCTAATGTCCTCCTGCTCAAATCCCTGTCGGCAAAAGTAATCAGATAGACTCATGTAGGCTCAGGGTATCCTAGAAAGCTGATCAAATTCACGATTAATCATAATCATCAGGGAGACGATGGCGCTCTTCCGGAGAGAAGACAGCGCCACAGGGATCTACTTTTCAATCCGAGGCGGTTCCCGGAACGCGATCGCAAAAAACAGAACGCCTAGAGCGCCAATCAAAACAAAGATATAAATGAGGCTTTCCATGTCACAACTTACCCAATTATCTGCTGTACTACCAGTTTACCTTGCTCAGTCAACCAGAATAGCGAAAGAGGCAAAAGAAAAATTAATTTTTCTTTTGCCCTCCATGATTAGGGTAGAGACGCGCCATGGCGCGTCTCTACGAGTAGGGGTCTGCAATGTTTAGACCGCTTCTTTCTTCCGAGTGGTCTTATCACCCACTTTCTGGAACAGACCGAATTCGACTTGTTCCTCTAGGTCAGCATCAACCCCAGCAAATACATCTCGGAACAGAGTCCGGGAACCATGCCAGATATGACCAAAGAAGAACAACAGAGCAAATACCGCATGACCGAAGGTGAACCAACCCCGTGGACTGGTACGGAATACCCCATCCGAGTTTAAGGTTTCACGATCAAATTCAAACGGTTCACCCAGTTGAGCTTTACGGGCATACTGCTTCACAACAGCAGGCTCTTCAATGGTTTGACCATCCAAAAGACCACCGTAGAATGTCGCTGTAACACCAGTTTGCTCAAAGCTATATTTCGACTCAGCCCGTCGGAAGGGGATGTCCGCCCGAACCACACCATTGGCATCGGTTAAGACAACCGGGAAGGTTTCAAAGAAGTTGGGCATACGGCGCACCGTCAATTTCCGACCTTCGCCATCAGTAAATACTGGATGACCTAACCAAGCTTCGGCAATACCATCACCCTTATCCATCGGACCAGTGCGGAACAAACCGCCCTTAGCTGGAGAGTTGCCAATATAGTCGTAGAACGCCAGCTTCTCCGGAATCTGATTCCACGCCTCTGAGGGGCTGACTCCGTCTGCCATCGCCATTTCCACACGGCGATCAATTTCTTCCTGGAAGTACCCTTGATCCCATTGGTAACGGGTGGGTCCGAACAGTTCAATCGGCGTAGCCGCAGAACCATACCACATCGTACCCGCCACCACAAACGCCGCAAAGAATACAGCGGCAATACTGCTAGAGAGTACTGTTTCGATATTCCCCATCCGCAGCGCTTTAAACAGTCGCTCTGGGGGTCGAACCGTCAAGTGAAATAACCCAGCAATAATTCCGACAATACCCGCAGCGATATGATGAGCAACGATACCGCCTGGGTTGAAGGGGTTAAATCCTTCTGGTCCCCAGGCTGGGGATACAGGTTGAACACTACCTGTTAGACCATAGGGATCAGATACCCACATTCCCGGACCAAAAAGCCCAGTCTGGTGAAACGCCCCAAAGCCAAAGCAGAGAAGACCAGATAGGAACAGATGAATGCCAAACATTTTTGGCAAATCCAGCGCCGGTTCGCCGGTGCGGGGATCTCTAAACAGTTCTAAATCCCAGTAAACCCAATGCCAGCAAGCGGCTAAGAACAACAGACCTGCCAGAACAATGTGAGCAGCGGCGACGCCTTCAAATGACCAAAAACCGACATCTGTCGCTGTTTCGCCACTAATACTCCAACCCCGCCAGGATTCAGTCACCCCTAAACGCGCCATGAACGGCATCACGAACATCCCTTGACGCCACATGGGATTGAGGACTGGATCACTCGGATCAAATGTGGCTAGTTCGTATAGAGCCATCGAACCAGCCCAGCCTGCCACGAGGGCAGTGTGCATCAAATGCACAGCAATCAGACGCCCTGGATCATTCAGGACGACTGTATGTACTCGATACCACGGTAGTCCCATCGACTACGCTCCTCCTAGAGATAGAGTTTCTACTTTGACGCTTCTTTTTCTAAAGATGTTAGAAATTGATCTTACCCGCCTAAAAGCGTGAACTGATGTCCTTTTCCGGTTATCCTTCATGTTCCAAACAGCTAGGCGGGTTAGTCTTGACTTTAAAGAAGTGTAACTTTTGTTAGAAACGATTGCAAGCACAGGGGACGTTTTGACCCAACGTAACGTAGAGACGTAGCATGCTACGTCTCTACCCAATCGCTGATCACCCATCGCTAGTTTCTGAGGAGAGATTCAAAACACTCGGCGTCGTGGTTAATCGCTCAACCACTTGTTCTGCACTCATCAAGCGTTTGAGGACAACTTGACCAATAGTTTTTGTGGATTGGGGTGAAGCATCCGGTGTCGGTTTAACTTCTACCATCAATACCGCATCCTCAACCCGATATAGCCATAACTTTTCCCCCTGTTCCAAGATGCAAAGGTTGAGACGGATGATTTCGGGTTCCCGTCGCCAAGCATTGACATTCCAAAGTCCTCCAAACTCCCAAACTCGTCCCACAGTCCAGCCATCGGATAGAAAAAAGTACTTTACAGACATTTGTATTACATTTAGGAAACTGGTGTTCTAGTGCAGCATGGCAAAAGTTGTTTTGTTGTTTTAGTCTGTATTGATAATAGGGGAGATGGGGAAGATAGGGTAGATGAGAGAGATGGGGAGTCGGGGCGAGTTGAGTCGCATTCCTGCTGAGACCACGATAATAGTGAAAAGAACCCCTCCATACAACCAGGTTTCCTGGAGCGAACCGCAGGGTCAAAACTTTACCTTTCCCATTTTGCAGCAGGATCAAACCAGAGTAGCTTGGAGGCTGGGCAGTGAGTCTGGGTAAATGGATTGGCATACTTGTTTTTATCATTTCACTATTTGTTTTGTGGCAAATTCGGCATATTCTCCTGCTTATATTTGCCGCAATTGTGATATTTAATGCCTTAAATATTCTGGTAGAACAATTCCAGAGATCTGGAATTCAGCGATTTTTTGCAGTTCTGCTGTCGCTTTTTCTCCTCCTGTGCATTCTGGTCGGATTTTACTTCCTAATTGTCCCTCCTTTTACCGAACAATTTTTACAACTGAGTGAGTTAGTCCCTCAAGGTATTGAACAATTAAGCAAATGGATAGAAGCTTTAGAAGCCGATATTTCCTCGGAATTACTCGATCAGTACATCCCAGATATTAACCAATTACTGCAACAGCTTCCTCCCTTGATAAATCGGGTATTAGGGGGCGGATTCACGTTTTTCAATAATGCTTTGGGTGTCCTCCTGAATAGTTTGCTTGTTTTAGTATTAACACTAATGCTCCTTGCCGATCCTCACCCTTACCGGAAAAGCTTTGTTCGCCTTTTTCCGTCATTCTATCGGCGTCGAGTTGATGAAATTTTGCAGCGGTGTAATGAAGCATTGCGAGGATGGCTAGCCGGCATTCTGTTTAACATGGCAGTCATTTCATTGTTAAGTTTTTTCGGCTTACTGCTATTGGGAATTCCCCTGGCACTGGCACAAGCTACGTTAGCGGGGATTTTAACATTTATTCCCAATCTTGGACCCGTCGTGAGTGTGATCCCACCCATTGCGATCGCGCTGCTAGATTCGCCATGGAAAGCCATTGCTGTATTGATTCTCTATATTGTGATTCAGCAGGTTGAAAGTAATTTACTCACACCTTTAGTCATGGCGCAACAGGTATCCCTGTTACCCGCTATAACATTGCTAGCCCAGTTATTTTTCGTCACCTTCTTTGGATTTTTAGGGTTATTGTTAGCCCTTCCCCTAACAGTAGTGGCTCAGGTTTGGCTCAAGGAGGTTCTCGTTAACGATATTCTTGACAAATGGCATCATCCGAGTCACAAGGATGCTCAACCTGTGGCAACAACGTTTGCTGTCTCTCCCACTGCTGATATGGTAAGGGATGAGGGAGATGGAGGAGCTGGGGGAGCTGGGGGAGCAAATGACCAATGACCAATGACCAATGACCAATGACGAATAACAACTTTTTATCGTGCGAACCTTAGCTGATATCAATGATAAAATTCACCATCGACGAGCTGTCGTCTGGACAGTCGAGGAATTAAAAGCGCGAGTCGCCGATATCGGTGTCACGCAGGCGGCTAAGAACGTCGATGTGATTACCACAGGTACATTTGAGCCAATGGAGTCCTCGGGCGCGATTATTAATTTAGGTCACACAGACCCCCCGATTAAGATTCGTAAATGCTGGTTAGATGGTGTACCTGCGTATGCTGGCTTTGGTGCGGTGGATTTGTATTTAGGCGCGACTCAAGTCGTGGACTCTACCGATATGGGAGATCTATCAGAGATCGAGGAATCTAGAGAACGGGGTGGTTCTCATGTAATTGAAGACTTGATTGCCGGGAAACCCGTGCAGTTGAGGGCGATTGGACAGATAACTGACTGTTACCCTAGAGCATCTTGTGATACGACGATTACTCGCGAAACGATTAACCAGTTCTATCTCTACAATCCGCGCAATCTCTATCAAAATTTTATCGTCGGCGTCAATGGGGGCGATCGCCTTTTGTACACTTATCTTGGTCCGCTCCACCCCAGATTAGGCAATGCAGTCTACTCCAATCCGGGAGCAATTTCCCCGCTACTCAATGATCCCGAACTCAAGCTGATTGGGATTGGTACACAAATTTTCTTGGGTGGGGGTATTGGGTACATCGCTTGGGAAGGGACTCAACATTTTCCCCTCCAGAAACGCCTACCCAATCATACCCCCATTGGTCCTGCGGCTACATTGGCGTTAATTGGAGATGCCAAGCAGATGAATCCCAAGTGGGTACGGGGTTGCTACTTTAAAAATTATGGTCCTTCTCTAATGTTGGGCGTTGGTGTACCCTTACCTGTCTTGAGTGAAGAAGTGGTTCAGCATTGTGCTGTGTCGGATCAGGATATTGTCGCCCCAGTGGTTGATTTCTCGATTCCCCGTCGCGTTCGTCCCACCTTCGGATTAGTTAGCTATGCCCAGCTGAAGCAGGGGCGCATTACTATTGACGGCAACTCTGTACGGACAGCTCCTTTGGCAAGTGTATTTCGTTCACGGCAAGTTGCTTTGGAATTAAAGCAATGGATTGAACGGGGCGAGTTTACTCTCACCGAACCTGTGGCATCCATTCCCATGGATCGTTCCTTTCTGCCTCAGGATCGCTGGGGTTCTCAACTGAGTATAGAGTAAACTAATCCCACAACTTGAGGTCGTGGGATTAGCCGTCATCTGTCATCTGTCATTTGTCCTTTGTTATATTAACACTTTATTGTTAATTCCTCATAGCCGCCCCTAACTACCGCTTCTACCTCATCGGTGAAGCGCAGGATGGGCGGCGGAATCTAGCTCACGTCCTAATCAGGAATCGCTCTTAGGAATTATCTTTACCCGGCTTGTCCTTACGTTGAACTGGTTTGGATAAGGGTTCTGAACGCTTGGGTGAGGTTCTTTTTCCTGTTGTCGAACGATCTTCGCCCAAACCACGATGGGGAAAACTCTTTTTAGGTCTTGACCCTTTGCGTGGACGAAACTTATTCGATCGCCTTTTGGGTGCATGAACGATACCAATATCATTGCCTTCCTCAATCATCAGGGTATTGGTATGCAGTTTGACGTGCAAATCCCAAAAGTGATTAATCACCTTTTCCCCCAGCAATCCCTTGAGCTGAAGCTTGAAAAATTTGGTTTTCTCTGATTCTCTGCGGGGAGACTGCTTGATTTTGACAATAACGTCTTCATTCTCCCGCGACTGGTAAATGACTTGACCCCGAATTGAAAAATAACCTTCTGGTAATTGCTCTTTTGGTTCAGGTTGAGGATGATCTGGAGACGTTTGTGCCTCAGGGGTTGACTCTTCCGGTGGCGAGTCGGTTGATTCTGAAGCTGTCGTTTGATCTTGATTGAGTGTTTCCGGTTCCCAAACACCGACAATTTGGACGTGCAAATTTCCGTCTTGTTGTCTTGTGCGAGGATAAACGACCCAAAGATGGGATAGAGCTAAATCGAGATGGTTTTTCACCAAACTCATGACCCGACCCAGTAAGACGGCATCAATTAAGGTACCGTCATCTGCCAGTAAAGTACCCCTTGTCAATTGCTCTTGAGAGGGCATATATTTTCCCCGAATCAGCCCGATTGCTCGGTACTGCATGGGTTCACTGGGCGGAGGAATGGGTTGTTGTCGTTGGACATCTGATGGCATTGTCCCGGCTGAATCTGTTGTAGTAGATGAGTTAGTCACGTTTTGAGAATTGCCATTGGGTGGGGCTGAGTGTGGCGGTTGCACACTGGATGCTTCTGGCAGATTTTCACCAGAAGACTGGGGTGAGTCGGTAGACCGATTCACAGAAGGACTCATATAACCTCCTAGCGGCGGAGACACATTCCCTTGTGGGAGATTTGGACTGACTGTTTGAATTCTAGTTTGTTCAACATCCTTACTGGGGTGAAGGCAACAGCTAGAATGACTCTCCTAGCTATGTTTCCACCGAAAAACTAGCAAAGTAAGGGAACTCAGTATCAGTCTGCCCATTTTACAAAATGCAGTCATAAGACTGGTACATCCGCAAAGTTTATGGAATCTTTACTCGCAGCAATCTGCACTCTATTCAAATTTTGGCGGGAAAATAGGGGAGTGGCGATAAATCTGAGTAATCCGTTACACAATAGTTAAGAGGACAAGAGATGAGTGAATCATCCATCAATTCCTTACTGGAGAACCTAAAAAACCCTGACGAAAACGTCCGCAAACAGGCAACCGAAGAACTCTGGCGTATCTGGTTCTACCAAAAGGGCATTTCTGGCATGGAACGGCTAGGGCGGACACAGATTTTATTAGAACGTGGGGAAACAGCTCAAGCTGAAGCACTGCTGACCCAGATTATTAGAGAGCAACCTGATTTTGCCGAAGCGTGGAATCGACGAGCCGTTCTTTACTACCTACTTAAACAGTATCAAAAGTCAAGGGACGATTGTCAGCAGGTTGTCCGGCTCAATCCCATTCATTTTGGGGCGCTGCATGGTTTGGGATTATGTTATATGGCGTTAGGAGATTATCAAGCGGCAATTACAGCATTTCGCAGGGCGTTGGACATTCAACCCTATTCTTTAATTAACCAAAAGTTTATTCTTGAATGCACGGCGCGGTTGAGTTAGGAGGAGATGGGGGAGATGAGGGAGATGGGGGAGATGGGGGAGATGGGGGAGCAGGGGAACCAAGGGAACCAAGGAAGGGGATGTAGGGGCGGGTTTTACAGATAACTTATGGCAAAAACTGATAACTTAACTAAACCCGCCCTTCTCCGGTGGCTAAAAATTAGAATGGGCAAGGGTTATGGCTTAAGTTGACACTAATGCACGTCGGTGCGCCCCTACAGTGGGATAGATTGTAGGTTGGGTTTCGACTTCGCTCAACCGATTTCGCTCAACCCAACGGAATCTAGGGCGAAGGTTCCTTTACAAAAGCCGGAAATCCATTGAATAAGGTGTCCTACACCACAACAATCAGGTGAGGTAAATTTGGTGAACATAAATCAACCTAGTCCCTTACAACCAGGTAATTTGCTCCGGGTGATTGCTCCGAGTGGTGCGTTAAGAGAGGTTGACGCATTCCATCAGGGAGTAGAAATTTGGCGTCGCCGAGGCTATCGGGTTGAATTGCCAGCCAATTGGAATGCTAGAGAGGGTTACCTGGCGGGTACAGATAACCAACGACGTCAGCAGTTAACCGCCGCTTGGTATGATCCCGAATGTAAGGGAATTCTTTGTATCCGAGGTGGTTATGGTAGCGCCCGTCTTCTGGAAGATTGGATGTGGACTTCTCCAGTAATATCACCCCAGGTTGTAGGGGCGGGTTTGACCGATAACGCTACCCCAGAAACCGATAACTTGACTAAACCCGCCCTGCTTGGGGAACAGGGGCGCAGCGGCGCACAGGTCAATCAAATTGATCAAAGGAGTCTTGAGCCAAAATCCCCTATCCCTAAATGGCTGATGGGCTTTTCTGATATTACCTGTCTCCTCTGGAGTCTAGCTGGGGTGGGAATTGGCAGTGTTCATGCTCCAGTCTTAACCACGTTAGCTAGTGAACCGGAATGGTCACTCAATCGCTTATTTGACTGTGTAGAAGGACGTCCTCTGTCCCCTTTAACCGGGAAGGGTTGGGGTGGGGGTAAAGTTAAGGGGTGGCTTTTGCCAGGTAATCTGACTGTGGCAACTCATCTACTGGGTACGCCGATTCTACCACCGCTAGATGGAGTAATTCTGGCGTTAGAGGATGTGACTGAAGCGCCTTATCGAATTGACCGCCTGTTGACCCAGTGGCGGATGAGTGGCATTTTACAGAAGGTTAAGGGTATTGCTTTGGGACGGTTTAGCCGCTGCTATCCCCCCCAAAATGTGCCAAGCTGGACGGTTGAAGAAGTATTACGCGATCGCATAACCGATCTTGATATCCCGATTGTCTCCGAGTTGCCCTTTGGTCACGATGGCGTCAATGCTGCTTTGCCTGTGGGACGTTGGGTTGAACTCGATGGGGATCAGGGAACATTATGTTGGAAAACTTCATAAATAATTGTCAACTGTGAATGGTAAGCTAACAGAGCGTTTAAAAATTTAGATGGGGTAGGTCTAGTATGGCTGGGTTAACCCAGGTTCCTTATTTATTACGAGCCGCTCGTGGTGAAAAATTAGAACGTCCGCCTGTGTGGATGATGCGACAGGCGGGTCGATATATGAAAGCCTATCGGGATTTACGCGATAAGTATCCCAGTTTCCGGGAACGCTCCGAAATTCCCGAAATTGCTATTGAAATTTCTCTCCAACCCTGGAAGGCGTTTCGTCCAGATGGGGTGATTCTATTTTCTGATATCCTCACGCCTCTACCCGGAGTCGGTATTCCTTTTGATATTGTTGAAAGCCAAGGTCCGATTATTGATCCGCCGATTCGCTCTCAAGCACAAATTGACGGGCTTCATCCCTTAGAGTTAGAAAAATTAACATTTGTCGGGGAGATATTAAAAGCGCTGCGTCGGGAAGTCGGGAACGAAGCCGCTGTCTTAGGCTTTGTCGGTGCGCCCTGGACATTAGCCGCCTATGCGATTGAGGGGAAAAGCTCTAAGAATTACTCGATTATTAAAGGGATGGCATTTTCCCAACCCGCCATGCTACATGAATTTCTGGGAAAAATCGCTGATGCGATCGCGGTTTATGTACGCTATCAAATTGATAATGGTGCCCAAGTCGTGCAACTGTTCGATTCCTGGGCGGGTCAACTGAGTCCCCAAGACTACGATACCTTTGCCTTACCCTATCAGCAGCGTGTGGTTGAGCAAGTAAAAGCCACCCATCCGGATACGCCTCTGATTTTATATATCAGTGGGAGCGCGGGTATATTAGAGCGCATGGGCAAATCCGGTGTGGATATTATCAGCGTAGACTGGACGGTGGATATGGCAGAAGCGCGACAGCGGTTAGGCTATAAAATGAACGTTCAGGGGAACATGGACCCAGGGGTGCTATTTGGGTCACAGGATTTTATCCGCGATCGCATTTTGGATACGATTCGTAAAGCGGGGAATCGAGGTCATATCTTTAATTTGGGTCATGGTGTCTTACCGGGAACCCCAGAAGATAATGTCAGGTTCTTCTTTGAAACAGCCAAACAGGTTGATAAATTGTTGACTGTTCATGCGTAAGAAATTGGGGAAAAGGGGATTGGGCGAAGCCTTCGTGCTGGTATGTTGACAGAAAACCGAGACATCTGGACACGAATGCGAGAACCCATACGTTCGTCGGACATGGTGCGTCTGTAGGGGCGGGTTTGACGACTATCGTTTCTTACCCTGACCCAGATTTAACTAAACCCGCCCCGACTAAATATCGGGCGACCCGACCTAATTGAGTATCTGGTGTTGTTAATTAATCCAGGCGGGTCGCCCCTACAGGTTGTTAATAGATCCAGGTGGGTCGATCCGACAAGCCTAATATTTACATAATGTCATATCGGTTAAGTTAGGATCGGATTATCAAGAAATCTCAAATCAAATGGCTCCCAAGCGAATTTTTATGACCGGTGCTAGTGGTTGCATCGGTCAGTATGTCGCCGAAACCTTAATTCAACAAACAGATCACGAGTTGTATTTGTTGGTCAGAAATCCAGATAAATTAGGATTTGACTATCATGCTCGTCCGGGGATTACGATTTGTCAAGCGGATTTACGGCAGATTGATCACTTTAGCGATTTGCTTAAAACGGTAGATGTAGCAATTTTGGCTGCAACAGCTTGGGGAGGAGTCCAGGAAGTTTTTGATATTAATGTGGTCAAAACCCTGCGATTGCTGGACTTGCTGGATACTCAACGTTGTGAACAAGTCATTTACTTTTCCACCGCTAGCATTCTCAATCAACAAAACCAGTTACTCAAGCAAGCCGGTCAACTGGGAACCGATTATATCCGTTCTAAATACGACTGTTTACAGCAACTCTCAAAACTCGCGATCGCGCCTAAAATTACTACAGTGTTTCCCACGTTGGTATTGGGGGGAGATGAGCGTAAACCTTACTCCCATATTTCATCAGGGATTAAGGATGTGGTGAAATGGATGGACTTAATTCGTTGGTTCAAAGCCGATGGGAGTTTCCACTTTATGCACGCCCAGGATATAGCTCAAGTAGTATGGTATCTGGTTGAGCATCCTCCTAGTCAGGAGTTGACCACTAAAACGGGTGAAATATTATCGACAAATCGTTTAGTCTTAGGCAATCCGCGCCTCACCGTTAACCAAGCGGTAGAAGAAGTCTGTACTTATTTAGGTAAAAAAATTTATCTTCGAGTCCCCTTATCAATGGGACTAGCCAATCTATTAATTATCGTATTCCGGATTCAGATGGCGGCGTGGGATCGATTTTGCCTCAACTATCGCCATTTTACCTATCAAAACCCAGTAAATCCCGATACATTCGGTTTACCCACGTACTGTCCCACCCTGAGTGATGTTTTGAAAATTAGTGGTCTTCCGTAGGGGCGCACCGACGTGCGCCCTTTACCAACGTGCGCCCTGCACTGACATGTATCTGTATCAATTTAAGCCACAACCCCCTCACCCCCAGCCCCTCTCCCACCAGGGGAGAGGGGCTGGGGGTGAGGGGTATTCCAGAGTTACTTTGGAAGCGTCTTTATGTGATGGTTCCCCTTCTCCTATGCAACAAAAGCTCTCGCATCCTCTGTCCTCCCCCCTCTTCGTAGCTACCGTGTACACACAAGTCGAAGTGAGGAGTATGAATCAGGTAAAATCAGAGACAGAGAAGCGCGATCGCTAAAACTCAGATTGCCTTCACAACCTCCCAACCCTGAGAGAAGACAGACAAATGGATAACCCAATT
>NZ_JAVKBY010000095.1:0-8637 GCF_040222985.1 Coleofasciculus sp. F4-SAH-05 | reverse complement strand
GTTATCGTGCAAGCTAAGCCGAACTATTAAGTATGTTCAGCGTTCGACTGAGCGCTCACGCCGAAGTCTTAGCTTGTTCGATGACTGAGCGGGCTACTAAAAACCCAGACCTCAGCTCTTAGCAGGTCTGGGTAGTTTATTACAAACATGGCTATTACCTGGACTCCGGAACAAATCCTCGCACTCGCCCCCGATGCTAAGTCTGCCCAAAATGGTCAAGGCTTGGCACGCTTATCGAAATGGCAAGGATTGGGACGAAATCAGGAGGCGGTGTGGGGAGAATGCCAAGGAAGTGGAAGTAACCCCTATCAAACCCAAATCGATTTAGGTGAAACCGCGTTTAAATGCAGTTGTCCGAGTCGTAAATTTCCCTGCAAACATGGACTCGGACTCTTATTACTCTTCGCCAATCAACCCGATAGTTTTAACCCAAATCAATCCCCTGATTGGGTAAACGATTGGATTAACACTCGCCGCCAAAAACAGGCGAAAAAGGTAGAAAAATCAGAAACCGTTGCTAATCCCGTGGCTAAAGCCAAACGCGCCGCCAAACGGGAGGAAAATGTTACCGCCGGGGTGCAAGAATTAGACCGTTGGTTGCGTGATTTAGTCCGTCAGGGATTAGCCAACTTACCGGAAAAAGACTATAGTTTCTGGGATACGGTAGCCGCCCGGATGATTGATGCTCAAGCCCCAGGATTGGCGCGTCAGTTACAGGAAATGTCGGGGATTCCGTATACGGGGGTGGGTTGGCAAGAACGCCTTTTGCAACGGTTGGGACGCTTGTATTTGTTACTTCAAGGATTTATTCGCCTAGAAACATTACCCCCAGACATTCAAGCTGATATCCGCACGGCGATTGGTTGGGGGCATAAAGTTGAAACCGCTACCTCGATGATCCGCGATCGCTGGTTAATTTTAGGACAGTGTATCGAAGACCAGGATAACCTCAGGGCGCAACGGATATGGTTACAAGGACAACAAACCCATCGATTTGCCCTAATTCTTACCTTTGCCCATCATACTCAACCCCTAGACACCAGTATCATCCCCGGTACTCTCCTCGACGCCGATTTGGGATTCTTTGCCAGCGCTTATCCGTTGCGGGCAATTGTCAAAACCCGTCACGCCCCAGCCATACCCTTTACACAGATGCAGGGGGAAAGCGCGATCGCAACTGCTCTAACTCAATACACAAATGCCTTAGCTTGTCAACCCTGGTTAGACCAATTTCCCCTCAGCTTACAAGGGGTTATTCCCCAGAAACATAACCAAGGATGGGCATTGCGCGACGGTGACAATCACCTATTACGCCTCACCCCCAAATTTACAGAGAATTGGCAGTTATTTGCCCTGAGTGGAGGACATCCCATCACCGTGTTTGGCGAATGGAATGGTGATGACTTTTTTCCCTTAAGTGCTTTTTCCCAACATCAGTTTATTGCGTTTTGATGGATAAGAGCGGGTTCGTAGTCAGGGCTTTAGCCCTAGATTTGGTTAGATTTACTGGTGTTAACGCAAATTACAAGCCATAAACCCTTGTATACAAAGCTTTATGGCGCAAAATTGTAAAACTTGTCAATTTTGTAAATTAGCGCTATATTGCCTAATAAGTCATAATTGGGTTAAAACAATATAGTACATTAGTACTATTGCACTATAAGGAAAGCCTGTGAGTTCTTTCAAGCAACTCCCATTGTCAGACCTAAGAGAAAGCCTGCCAAAATTTAAGCGCCAGGTTCAGCTAGGTATGAAGAGAATTGCTGCTACCTATTACGGTCAAGTTGTTGCGTTTTTAGTGCCTTTGAAGGATTTAGAAGAAGCTGAAAAAGATGGTGCTATTGGTAAGACTGAGGAAATATCTTTATCAGGTTTCCGGCTAAATATGACGGAATGTTGGGAGCGTTTACAGGTTGACGTTGATTGCATTTATGTAACCTATCATACACGCCGAGCTGTTGCCTTTGTTAGTCCTCGTCTCACAAATTATCTTCCAATCCCAGTTTCAGAAGTTGCTCACAAACTTCTTGCGATAGATAATGGTCTTATTGAAGTAGAAAATTTACTTGAGGAGAAATAATTAATGTTCAAGATATGCGCCGATCCAAAGCTGCAAGGAAAATTAAATAATCCACAGAAATATTTTCCTTCTGAAGTATGCCAAGAGCTGAATCAATTCCTAAAGGTTTTAGAAAGGGATGGTCAATTTACTAAGACAGATTTCTACGACATAAACACTAATAAAATTCCGGGTATAACTTGTAGTTTGTTTTATAGACCTGATTTTGTCAAAGGTGAAGTATTGATAATTGATGTAAAAATAAAACAAGCAGACTTGTTCAAAACAAGATTTAAAATTACGGATGATTGGGATGATAAAAATGTTGTAGAATCTATACCTCAGTATGATCAGCCCAAGAAAATAGTTAAGGCTCTAGTGTTAATTCACCAGGGAATCACCGATTCGTATAATTTAGGTTACGCATTAGGGCATACAGGAAAGAAGAAAGAATATATTTCGCGACATGGACAGTATGCACAACATGCTTTAGAGCAACTCAAGTTGATTGTCAGAAAACGACAAGGCAGGCAATTATCACCAGAGTTAACTGAGAAAGGAAGACTAATTGCCGAAGGGTTCGATGAGGATTTACAGTTCAGACTACTCATTGAAGCAATGTTGAATTATCCTCCTGTCTGGCGAATTATTACTGCCGTTTCGGAAAAAGAGAGTCAACTGGATAATGAACCGATCTTAAATGATGATCTTGTTAAAAAACTAGCTTTTCCAGAAATATTGCGGGCTGCTGATACAAGTAATCGTCGTTCTCAAACCCTGAAAAATTGGATTAAATGGATTGCTAAATACTCTGGTATTCCTATTCGTCTGCATAAAGGTGGTGTACAACTGACTATTCCCATGCTATATAGTGAAGGTAATAAAGATGAAAATGCCGACACAGACTGAAAAGAAAATGTATGATTTTAAGAGCCAAGAATTTATAGGTAAACATGGTGAGATGATACTTGATAAATGGTTTGGTTCTGCGTATAAAATTCTAGATGTTTCGGGTATTAAGAAATATCAGGATAACTGTATAGATAGAATATTTATGCGTCTAGATGGAACTACAATTAGTGTTGAATACAAATTTGATCTAGCTTCCTCTAGGACAGGAAATCTATTTTTTGAAACTGTCTCGGTAGATAATAAAAATATTCCGGGCTGGGGATGGCGATCACAAGCTGATTACTGGATATTTCTACTTCCTTCAGTGGAAATTTTTGTAGTTGAACCTGGAAAGATGAGAAATTTAGTTTGGCAATATCGTGGGGAAGCTAAAGAGAAAAAAGTCCAGAATTTAGGCTACAAAACTTTGGGGATTCCTATTCCTTTATTCAAGGTTAAAGGAATTGCTTATTGCGTTAGTCAGCTTGATCAAGAAATTCCAGACTTAAAATAACGCTCTTGTGTCACTTTCGGAAGAATGAAAACTGAAACCCTTATTCTGAAAAGGGTTGGTAATGTGTCCTTATTGGCTCTTCGGGAATTATGGTGATAATAAAAAGTTATTGAAGTGGGTCAAAGGCTTGCGGTATATGACTTTTTCTGTTCCCTATTACCTAAAAACTAGGGGTTCCACCACAAGTACCAAAGAGCCATCCCATCTTCGGTAAAGCCTCAATGAGTCTCTGGCAAGACGTAATCACCACCGCCTTAGTTGGCACCGAGAGACGAACTCTCACACTTACTCCAGCAACTAACCCACTCGGTCAACTTTTATCCCAACTGAATCCGACTAACCCAGAAGCCACATTACTCAGCGCGGCTGGGGCAATTTCTCTCTATCACCGCGCCGGACAACGTGCGATTTCCGATAACCAACCGTTACCCCAACCCTGTCTACCTGACGATAAACCCCCCTGTAGTCCCCGCGCCGCCCAATACTTGAAATTGATGCTACAAAAAGAGCGGGTAAAACTGTTACCGGAATGGTTAACCGCCGCTGCTACTGCTGGATACCGGGTTCCCGACTATTGTTTGCCAGAGTTATTGGAAGTTGGACGCACTTCACCCCAGTTACGCCCCGCAATTCTCCCGGTTTTGGGTCAACGGGGACGGTGGTTAGCTGCCCATAATCCAGATTGGAATTATGTGGGAGATGAGGATATCGAACAAACGTGGACAAGGGGAAGTCTAGACGCCCGCAAGCTTCTATTACACCATCTGCGACGTGAACATCCCACCTCGGCACGGGAACGACTTGTGGCTGTGTGGCAACAAGAATCGTCAGATGGCAGAATCGCCTTATTAGACACCCTACAAATTGGCTTAAACCTAGAAGATGAGCCATTTTTAGAGATGGCGCTGGATGACCGCCGCCAAGACGTGCGACGCCAAGCGGCTCATTTATTAGCACAGTTACCGGAATCGGGTTTATGTCAGCGGATGCAGCAACGCATCCAATCAGCAATCACATTTCGACGCAAGCGTAACCGTTTACATCTAGATTTTATCCTCCCTGATTATAATGAACAAGAGATAACCAGAGATGGTATTGATAGCAAACAGCCGCCTCAGTTATTAGGTAATAAAGCCTGGATAATTTTACAAATTGTCGCCGCGACTCCCCTTTCTTTGTGGTCAGAACTTCAGGAAGAATCCCCGGCTGAATGGATAAAAGCTGCAAAACGGAGTGAATGGGATCATTCCTTGGTTGAAGGCTGGGCGGTGGCGGCGATGGGACAACAGAATACAGAATGGGCAGAGGTTATACTGCCGTTTTCTAGTACGTTTAAGGGGTATTTAATCCCGCAAAATAAATTAATTGCTGGGTTAATTAATGTCCTCTCTCCTGAACAACGAGATAGCTTTTTATTAAATTTATTCCCATCTAGCAAAGTCCCATTTGACAGCACACATCCGGCGTTCACCTTATTAACTCATTGCCACTCTCCTTGGAGTGCTGAACTGACAGGTATCGTTTTAGATGGTGTGCGCCGCTATCTGGCGAAGACGGATAATCCTTACGATTGGTCGCTATCTACTGGATTAAAAGAGTTTGCCTATTTTATGAGTCCTGAGATTGTCCCCGAACTCTCGACCCGTTTTAACAATATTGTTCCGGAACGGTCGGCTTTAGCCTCCTATTGGACGGAAGTGATTGATGAAGTATTGGCAGTTTTGAATTTGCGCTATGAAATGGGCAGAGAAATTTGAGCGGCAATGGTTTCTTAGTTTATTGGTCTATCTCTGCCAATAAGATTAATAAATTCTCCCAATTATTTAACTCAAAAATAGATTCGGTTAACTCTTCTATCGCTGACAACGACAATCCTTCGACTAAGGGATTGAGTTCCGCTGTCTTGTCTGGAAATCGCTGGTTCAGCAGACGCAGGACTAAAGCGCGTGCTTCTGTAATGCGACCTTCTTGGCGACCTTCTTGGCGACCTTCTTGGCGACCTTCTTGAAGACCTTCTTGAAGACCTTCTTGGCGACCTTCTTGGCGACCTTCTGCCCGCGCCTCCTTCGATGCTTCTTCGGTAGCATATTTAATGCGTCCTATCTCATCGTGCAATTGCATGGCTCGACGACTGACTTCCTCAGCTTCTGCTGGTGTCAGGTTCGCTTGATTGGCTATCGTTAACGCTTTCTCTATTGCCGTAACTTCTGCCAAACTCTCTGGAATTTCGTCTAAGTCTTGAGCCTGCGTCATAAAATAAATCCATTTCTCTGCCAATGTTTTTAACTCTGGCAATTTTTTCACAAATCTCGGTAATTCTACAAAAATTAGCTGCAATTCATGTTCAGGATATTCCGATGAGCTTTCTTTGTCTTTTAAGACGAAATGATGAATACATTTAGGACTTTCTGTGAACAGAATAAAATCGGTAATTGTTACGGCAATGACTGGCGTAATCTCCAGGTAATAGTCTCCTGATGCCAACTGATTAGCATAAGCTTTGCAGAGATTATAGGTTACTCGTTTATGAAATGCGGCTACCCGTGCGACCTGCATTTCAATGAGGACAATTTCTCCACTGTTTAGAACAGCCCTGATATCTAAGTAACTATCTTTTAAGGTTTCGACTTGACCGGGATTGTAAGGGTTGACAATAGTTAAACTAGAGATGACACTTTCCCCATTGTAGACAATGGCATTTAAGAAGCTGATGAGAATGTCTTCACTTTGGTCTGAGCCAAATATTTTTTTGAAGGCATAATCGATTTTGGGACTAATAAATTTTTTCTTAGTCATAATTTCTTCCTCGTTTAAACTATGGCGCTTCGAGAGTGCTTATGATAGAAATAGAGCAAAAACTTCGGGAATAGGGAACACCTGCCACTTGTATTGTACCTACCGCCTAACTGATTGGTGTCTTTACAGAAGGACTAAATCTAACGAATTGAGATAAATGGTGAGAAAGTTAGTTTAGTATAGCAGGTACGGAAGAGCCTTTTTAAGGACAAACAACTGTGAATCGTGCAAAGCTAAACAATCAAAACGTTTTATTGCGAGAACATGCGGAACAACAGTTTGCTGAAGAGTTGGCGGAATTGGCAAAAGCAGATAAACGCCAGCGTCCACCGAACTGGAATTTATCCCCCTGGGCAGTCACAACGTATCTATTGGGCGGTACACTGGAGAATGGGTTTGTGGTATCACCTAAGTATATTGGCGATCGCAGACTGATAGAAATAGCTGTTGCTACCCTCACCACAGACCGTGCTTTACTGTTGATGGGGGTTCCGGGAACCGCTAAGTCTTGGGTATCGGAACATTTAGCTGCTGCTATTTCTGGGGATTCAACGTTACTGATTCAAGGCACAGCCGGCACCAGTGAAGAATCCATTCGCTATGGGTGGAACTATGCCCGCTTACTGGCAGACGGTCCCTCGATGGAGGCGTTAGTGGCTAGTCCCCTAATGGTGGCAATGGAAACGGGGAAAATTGCCCGGGTGGAAGAGTTGACTCGGATTCCGGCTGATGTCCAAGATACGCTGATTACGATGCTTTCGGAAAAGATGCTACCGATTCCTGAATTGGGGGATGAGGTGCAAGGGATTAAAGGCTTTAATATTATCGCCACAGCGAATAATCGCGACAAGGGGGTCAATGACTTGTCTAGCGCCCTGAAACGCCGTTTTAATACTGTTGTTTTGCCGTTACCGAAAACGATTGATGAGGAGGTGAGTATCGTTCAACAACGAGTTGCAAGCTTAGGACGTGCTTTAGAACTCCCGGTGCAAGCCCCCGCTTTAACTGAAGTCCGCCGGGTGGTGACAATTTTCCGCGAACTGCGTAGCGGTATCAGCGACGATGGTAAAACTAAACTAAAATCTCCTAGTAGTACCCTGAGTACAGCCGAGGCAATTTCGGTGGTGAATAGTGGGTTAGCCCTAGCCGCCCATTTTGGCGATGGACACCTCAGCGCTAAGGATATTGCCTCTGGATTGGTGGGGGCTGTGGTTAAAGATCCGATTCAAGATACGTTAGTGTGGAACGAGTATCTCGAAACTGTGGTCAAAGAACGCAAAGGCTGGATAGACCTGTATCGCGCTTGCCGAGATGTTGGATCTTAAGAGCAAGGTGTTCCAGTTGGCGACTCCTGTCGCTACCATGATCTGTAGTGCTTGAGCATAAGTCAGATGTTGCCCATTGAACCAACTCCCGATTCCCCACCCTCATCGGATCAGTCATCTTCCGGCGGGGTGAGTTCAGATACGTCTGATTTTCCGGAGGGACATGTTCTCATTGTTCAAGATGACCGAGGACGACATCGGTTTGTCCTAGACGGTGAACTCTATTCCATTGGCAGAGACCATGATTGTGATATTCGTCTGTTCTCACAGTTTGTCTCCCGTCACCACGCCACGTTAATGCGAGTAGAGGGTGAGGATGGGCATAATGCCTATCGTATTGTTGATGGCAATCTTAAAGGGAAGTTAAGTTCTAATGGCTTGTTAATTAACGGTCAAAAGCACCAAAGCTATGAACTGCAAAATGAAGAGGAGATTGTCTTTGGTCCTAATGTGAAGGCGATTTACTATCGAGTGCGTCGGGATCAGGTGGAGGGTTAATTCGTCATTTGTCTTATGTCTTATGTCATTCGTCAGTGTTTGAGGACTATTTGCAGAACTTAATCTCTGTCTAAAAAAAACGAATTAGCCCTTGACTTTTCGGCAGATTTTAGGTACTTTTATATCATGGGAAAATGTGCCGTCCTATAGACCCCGATCAACCGTAATTCGTAGGGTGGGTTAGGTGGTAATTAATTCACAACACAAACCCTTTAATTGGCGATCCGCCGTAACCCACCACGTTATCCGTGCCAACGGGTGAACGAACGATGAGAATTCCTCAACGAAATAAGGGATTTCCCGGTAATGATATGCAGCGAGTCGAGATAATTAAGGGATTTCCCGGTAATGATAGTGGGGCGAGTCGAGATAATTGAGGGATTTCCCGGTAATGATATGCAGCGAGTCGAGATAATTAAGGGATTTCCCGGTAATGATAGTGGGGCGAGTCGAGATAATTGAGGGATTTCCCGGTAATGATAGTGGGGCGAGTCGAGATAATTGAGGGATTTCCCGGTAATGATAGTGGGGCGAGTCGAGATAATTGAGGGATT
>NZ_JAVKBY010000093.1:0-20627 GCF_040222985.1 Coleofasciculus sp. F4-SAH-05 | reverse complement strand
TTGACGCTCCCGTCGCTAAAAGCGAGGGATTCTTGAGCTAATCACTGCCCTTTTGGGTTACCCCTACTAAGGTCTTACACGATTATGTCTGAACCGAGCTTACTAGAATATCACTTGTTATCTAGTACCCACTGGTGGTTCACTCTCCAAGCGTTATCGGATTTTCACCGACCGTTTCCGTGCGCCCCACGGTACGGGGATTACTCCCAAGTTTCTTTCTTATTCATTCAGCCTTGTTGAAGACTTACTGCGCTATGTTTTACTTGGTTTTCGCTACCCAACTTTTTTGCCACTTTTGCAGACTTTCCGGTGCCATCGTGCCGCTTAAAAAGCCCTTCACTACCGCCCACCGAGGGGATTCAAACCATTTTGATTATAGCATCTCTGGCAATTCATCCCATCACGCTCAAGTGAGGGTCTTCTTGCCGAATTAGATAAATAATAGGGCACTGCATTGCCGTGCCCCTACCACAATTTAGAGATAATTGATAATGAAACCTCTAAGTAATCGCACTAAAATCGTTGCCACTATTGGTCCGGCGAGTAATTCACCCGACATCCTCAAGCAAATGGTGCAAGCAGGAATGAATGTAGCACGGTTAAACTTCTCCCATGGTAGCTACGATGACCATGCTCACACCATTTCTTTGCTACGTTCTATTGAAGAGGAATTAGATACACCGATTACGTTACTCCAAGACCTACAAGGACCGAAAATTCGAGTCGGGAAACTGCCCGATTCAGGACTTAACTTGGTTCAAGGAGAATCCATTTCCTTCGTTCCCCTTTCTGAATTCAATCATCAACCGAAAACGGTGGCTATCGACTATCCCCACCTGGCTCAAGAAGCAGAACCCGGAGTGCAGATTCTGCTGGATGATGGACTTTTAGAACTTCGGGTTGAGGAAATTGACGGCAATACCGTTAAATGTCAAGTCGTCGAAGGGGGTATACTCAAAAGCCGTAAAGGGGTTAACCTACCCGGATTGAGCCTAAATCGCCTACCCTCTATGACAGACAAAGACCGACAAGATTTAGAATTTGGCATTGCTCAAGGGGTTGACTGGGTGTCCTTAAGCTTTGTGCGTTCTGCCGAAGATATTCGTACTCTCAAAGGATTTCTCCAGCAACACAATGCCTCATCCCTACCCGTGATTGCCAAAATCGAAAAACCTCAAGCGATCGCGAATTTAGAAGCCATTATTAATGAAAGTGACGGGATCATGGTCGCACGGGGCGATTTGGGTGTAGAAATGAGTCCGGAAAAAGTGCCGTTTCTGCAAAAGAAAATTATTCGGATTTGTAACCAAAAGGGGATTCCGGCAATCACAGCCACCCAAATGCTCGATAGCATGATTAATAATCCCCGTCCGACTCGTGCTGAAGCCAGTGATGTGGCTAATGCGATTATCGATGGCACGGATGCGGTGATGCTTTCTGGGGAGTCAGCCGTAGGTAAATATCCACTTAAAGCGGTGACGATGCTAGCCCGTATTGCCACGGATGTGGAACCAGAAATTAAGTTTGTTAATTATCCCCCAGCCGCAACCAGTGAAGCCAATGCCCTAAGTGAAGCGCTGAACACGATTGATAAAATCCTGGATTTGCGCTGTATTGCGGCGTTCACCAGTACAGGACACACCGCCAAACTAGCCGCCGCTGAGCGTCCAGGAGTGCCTGTAATTGCTCTGACTCCTAATCGGGAAGTTTACCACAACTTGAATTTAGTTTGGGGGGTTAAACCACTGTTAATCGAGCAAGAAGTTGAGTCTTTTGAAGAGTTAGTGAATCAAGCCCAAACTCAGTTACTCAAACGGAATTTAGTGGTAGAAGGAGATAAAATTTTAATTATCGCTGGGATTCCGGCAAAAGTCTCAGGCGGGACTAACTTGCTCAAGATTCATACGATTAGCGCTGAATCCTAAATCCGGGTCAATTCGACTAAATCTGGGTTAACTACCTTGGCTGGGGAACGATATGGGCGAAAAGTGTTTGAGTATTATGCTCAGAAAGCCACCGATTTAGAGTTGCGATCGCTACTGCAAGAAATCATCGAAAATAAGCAGCATCATATTTTGATCACAATCGTCTGGGAGAACAAGAGGCGACGCCTGCTGAACCGACTACCCTGGCGGATTTTGGGGGTTAAGAATTAGTGATTTATTTAGGGTTAGCCGACATCCGCTAACCCGCTAAACTCTTTCTCGTCTCCCTTGTCCGTAAACGGGGATTTAATTAATCCTTCAGCAATAACCGACGGTTAAGTGCTTGCACCGGTCTGGCATTATTGGAATATAGGTTTGTAAAGTTGGTGAGTTGTCCTGATGAAATTTTAAGCGTATCTTTATATACAATCCAATTCACAATTTGTGAACAAGGCGGTGTGGTGAGAGAACCAGAATACCGATAATATTCGGGCGGGGCGGTCAATAGACTGCCTATCAGACCATCCTGAGGAAGAAACTTTTTAGGATTGATTGTTACTGAGGGTGATGTTGTCCCACCTGACGCGGGTAGGTTGTTCAAAATCTTTGCCATCTCAGAGTTTGTACCATAACTGTCCACTTCCATGAGCCTGCCAATGACCGCTAGTTCTACGTTTCCCTGTGGATCTGTGCGTTGATGAACTAGGTGAACTTCCATCTCCATAACTTGGTTATTTATCGTATGTTCACTGGGAGCGTGGAAGTGAAATTGTATTAAATCAAATGTTTTACCATCCAAGGTCAGAGTACTGCCAGCAGGACAATCAACCTGGATAGTCTTACCAGTATCCTTAATGGTTGGGGAAAACGAGTTGTAGCTAATACTAAAATCATTGGCAAAATTGACATCAACAGGATTGGTTAGAGCGATTGGAGATTGTCGTGTTCCCGTTCCACAAACCGCATAGGCGGGATCAAGACTTCCCCAATTGCTCGGTCCAGTTGTTCCGGTATAACCCCACGCCGCTGTTCCCCCAGACGCAGAGGCGAGGGACTGTACGGCAGTGGTTAAGGAGGTTCCAGCTACACCGATTGACAAATACTTGAGTAATGTGCGTCTATCCATTTTTCTTTTCTGAGTGCTGCTTTACAAATCTTTACTAAAAATAATCATACATTAATTTTTGTAAATTTTCTACCCATCGATAGAAATTTTTTGATCAGTTTTTTTTATAAAACTCATAATTATAGCATTAATTGACACAGCTTGCTATACACTTGCGAACTTCTGTGAAACTGAAACCCTACCGCAGATAGAGGTAGAGACCCTGGATTCCAGAAGAAAACAGGAACAGAGTAAATATAGTTGGGGAAGAGGTTTGGCTGGTGAGTAGACTCCTAGAGGGAAAAGTCGCCATCGTGACGGGGGCCCGAACAGGTATCGGAGAAGCGATCGCGCTTAGCCTTGTCATACCAAATCCGGGGAACGCTACCCCCGTTATAACCCTCCCCTTGACAAGGGTAGGGAACCGCCACTAGGAATGATTCATAGATCAAAAAACCGAATTGTGAATTGGGTTCCTTGATCTTGCGTGATATCCAATTCTCCCTCCAACTGTTCGCTTAAAGCCTGGATTAACTGAAATCCCAATGTCTTGGGATTCTCCGGCTCAAACCCTTCAGGTAAGCCAATTCCGTTATCTTGAACCGTGAGAGTCAGTCTGCGATCGCACTCGGATGTCAGTTTAATGGTAATCACACCTGGACGGGATTCAGGGAAGGCATATTTTAAGGCATTGGACAGTAACTCATTCAGCAGTAAGCCACAGGGAATTGCTGTGTCTAGGTTGAGAGAAATCGGTTCAACGTCAATCTGCAATTTAATTAAGTTAATTAAGCTTCGATTCACGCCATAAGACTGGAATAGATAGGAGGCTAAAGTTTCGACATAATCGGCAAAGTCAATCTTTTCTAGAGAGGTAGATTGATACAACTGGTTATGAACCAGCGCCATAGACTTAACCCGATTCTCACTCTGTTGGAAAACATCCAACACTTGGGGATCAGTTAACCTCTGGGATTGAAGATCCAGGAGACTTGAAATAATTTGTAAGTTGTTTTTGACCCGATGGTGAACTTCCTGTAGCAGAACTATTTTTTCCCGCAGAGATGTTTGCAGTTCAGCTTCAGCTTGCTTTTGTTCTGTGATATCAATACCAACTAAAACCGCCGCTTTACCTTGTTGGTACTTTTGCGCGATAATCAAATAATTGCGAATCGAATCCTTTATTTTGAAATCAACCACCTGAGAGGCGGTAAGTTCTGAACTTGCCAAGAACTGGTGTATAAAATGAATATACTCCGAACTCTTGTTGCGAAAGCCAATTTTTTGACCAATAAAATCGCTGGGAGACAAGCCCCAATTATCCACTGCATGCTGATTAACGCCAAGGTATCGCCCGTCTGCACTAATCCAAGCCACACAACCGGGTACAGTATTTAAAATAACTTGCAGTTGTTCATTCGTTTGTTGTAGAGCTTCAATAAACTGCTGGCGTTCGGCTTCTAGCTGTTTGCGATGGGTAATATCTTGAAAAGCGGCTATACTATAAATAATATTGCCTTTTTCATCATAAATAGGGGTAGCTAATATCTCCCACAAATTCCTTTTATCATTGTTGCGAACTTCAAAATCATCAACTCTTGCTGTTTCTCCCTGCAAAGCGCGAACTATGGGTAGTTTTTCTGAGGGATATAACTTATCTGTTCCAGCAATATAAAATTGATAAATCTCGGAATAGTTTTTCCCTGTCGCCTTGGGAGCGAGTTCTTTTCCCAGGAATTGCCAACCTAATTTATTCACATAAATATTCTCAAACAATTGGTTAATAACGGCGACGCCGATGGGAAGGGCTTCTAATATTTGATTCAGCTTTTTCTCACTGGCACGTAGCAGGGCATTTTCTCTAGCTTGGGCTAGAGTTTTCCATTGGACATAGCCATAAATAGCGCCGAATACGGCAATTCCATAAAGGGTATAAGCCCAACCTGTTTTCCAGGGTGGCGGGGTAATCGTAATCGCCACAGATGTGCCTTCTTCGTTCCAAACTCCATCGTTATTCGACCCTTTAACTCGAAAGGTATACGTTCCGGGGTCGAGGTTTGTATAACTGGCGTAGCGTCGAGTTCCGGAGTAAATCCAATCTTGATCAAATCCTTCGAGTTTGTAGGCGTATTGGTTTTTTTTTGGATTGGTATAGTCAAGGGCGGCAAATTCAAAGCTAAAGAAGTTGTCTTTGTAGGATAATTTAATGTCCTTGGCAACGGAGATGGCGGGGTTTAGTTTGACGGTTTGATCAAAGATTCGAAAATCGGTGATCACAATGGGGGGAATATGAGGATTGTCTTTAACTTGGTCGGGATAAAATAAGTTGAAGCCATTGAGTCCACCAAATAACATCGCGCCATCTTTGGTTTTGGCGTAGGCTTTTACGCCATCGAACTCGTTTCCCTGAAGTCCATCACCGACATCGTAGTTTCTAAAGGTTTCCGCTTCAGGGTTAAATTTGGATAAGCCATTACCTGTACTTAGCCAGAGATTTTCATTATCGTCTGCAAGGATACCGACAACAGAATTGCTGGGTAAACCGTCATTTTCGGTGTAATGGGTAAAGGTTTCAGTGGCGATATCGAATTTATTAAGTCCGCCGCCGTAGGTGCCTAACCAGAGTGTTCCGGCTGGGTATTCATTGATTGACAATACTCGGTCATAGCTTAGGCTATTGGGGTTATTAGTTTCGTGGGTGTAGCGGGTAAATTTTTCTGTCTCGCGGTCAAATTTGTTGAGTCCACCGTTGAACGTGGTAATCCAGAGTGTACCTGAACTATCTTCATAAATTGATACAACCGAATTATCACTCAAGCTATTTGGGTCATCTGGATTATGCAGGTAGTGACTAAATTCCTCGGTTTGGCGATTAAATTGATCAAGTCCGCCACCAAAAGTCCCAATCCAGAGTGTACCTTTTCTATCTTCATAGATTGATGAGACTGTATTATTATTCAAGCTATTGGGATTATTGGGGTCATAGGTGTAATGGGTAAATTTTCCAGTCTGGCGGTCAAGTTTATTGAGTCCACCCCCAAACGCGCCAACCCAAAGCGCACCGTTGCTATCTTCGTAGATTGACCAAACATTGTCGCTACTCAAGCTATTGGAATTATTGGGGTCATGGGTGTAATGTGTAAATTTTCCAGTTTGACGGTCAAATTTATTGAGTCCACTACTGTCAGTGCCAATCCAAATTAAACCCGAATAATCTTCATAGATTGACAGGATATGATTATCACTTATACTATTCAAGTTATTGGGTTCATATTTGTAATGAATAAATTTAGTGTCTTTCTGATCTAGCTTATTAACTCCGCCAAAGCCAGTTCCAATCCATAATATTTCTGACGAATCGATTAAAAGACTAACAAAGACAGTGTCATTTAAAGTCGTTGGGTTACTTGGATCATTACTATAGTGAGTAAACTGCTCCGTTTCCGGGTTAAATTTATCAAGTTTTTTACCATAAGACTCACCATACCAGCTACTTGTTGCCAACCAAAGATTACCGCCTTTATCTTCGGTTATACTACCAACAGTATTATTGATTAAACTATTTGGTTTAATGGGATCATGCTGATAATGAATAAACTGACCCGTTTCGCGATCAAATTGATTTAGTCCTCCATTGAGAGTACCAATCCAAAGTCTACCATGGGAGTCTTCGTAAATAGATAAAACCGTATTATCACTTAAGCTACTGAAATCATCAGGATTGTGCTGGTAATGAGTAAATTTACCAGTTAAGCGATTAAATTTGTTTAAACCTCCACCATCAGTTCCAATCCAAAGTATACCAGCATCGTCTTCGTAAATTGAGAGTACAGTATTATTATTTAAACTATCTGAATTCTTCGGCTGGTGTATGTACCAAGTAAATTGCTCTGTTTGTTTATTAAACTTGTTAAGTCCTCCACCATCAGTTCCAATCCAAAGTATACCAACATCGTCTTCGTAAATTGCCAGTATGCGATTAGCACTTATACTCCTAATATTATTCGGATCATGTTTATAGTGAGTAAATGTTGCTGTTTTGCGCTCGAATTTATTGAGTCCTCCATTTTCTGTTCCCACCCAAATAATTCCATCTTTATCTTCATAAATCGAGTTAATAAAATTATCAGATAATGATCTTGAATCTAGAAAGTCATATATGTAATAAGTAAATTTATATCCATCATATTTATTTAATCCATATTCAGTACCAAACCACATAAAACCTTTACTATCTTCTAGAATACAAATAATAGCACTTTGAGATAGTCCTTGCTTATTAATTAATTGCTCAAATTTTAATTCATGCTTTTCGCCACTAGCTTTTGCTGGTAAACCTAAGATAATTGTAAGAGCTAAAATTATTGCTATAGTATATTTTGCAAATTGTATTATTTTATTGTTTAGGCAATAATTTAAGCTATATAAATATAATGAAATCATACTTTTTTTATCAAAAAATACTACTCAAATACAAGAGTAGTTTTAAAAATTATACAACATATAATATATCGGAGAAAAATATGTTGCTTTTTTAATAATTAACTTATTTAAACACAAAATCCATCATCGCAGTCTGTGACAGGGTATTTAGAGTTTTGTTCGTTAGTCCAAGACTGTATCGGTTGATCTGTCAGTCCCATTGGCTTGGAGGGGAGAGGAATTTCACAAACTACATTACCATCTTGACCAGGAACTTTGTTAGTCATTGTTCCCACTAAGGTGTTGTTAATCACTTCAAACTCTACACCACTGGGAATCGTTAACCCGTTCTCTTCTAAAACAGGATTTGGATGCGCGATAAATTGCGATTTAAACTCTTCATCTACCCATGTCTGGGCGATGATTTTGGACAAAATCTTTTGAGTTTCTGGATTATCTTTTACCAAAACTGACATTGTTTTTCTCCTATTCTTCAAAGAATCTAGTCAAGGGAAGTAATGATAGTCAACTCAGCGCGAATGGCAGACAATCTGGATAAAGTCTTATTTGTCTAACTTTATCCCTAACTAGGGACACTTAATTTCCCTTAAATCCGCTACGCCAAGTTATAGTTATATTAATATACAATGCTTATTTTATCAATGCAAGAGGGTCGGGGAAATTAAATCAGTCTAGATTGGATCATTCGGCTAATCTACAGATAGGCTACCCAGAATAAACTCTCCGACTGAAGTTTCCCGATAATAGTCCGTTCCCACCGTCGCCGCAAACAAATCGGAATTACCACCACCGATCGCACAAGGGGCAAGATTCATCGCTGTTGCAACCAGATACATGGTCTGCTGTAATGAACCCACATCCTTGAGCATATTAGCATAAGCAATGGATTCATAAACCCAGCTTGCTCGCTGAAACCTTGGGGCAAAGACAAAGAGAACTTGTGGCATACAGAATTTACTACTAGCAAAATAGGCATCTTCTAACAGCGCCTCCACATTCTCATTCCTGCCCGTCAATCTACAAAGCTGATGAGCTTCGGGACGATAATGATAAACTCCAGAGTCTAGATTATCACAGGTATTCGCGATCGCATACAATTCTAACTCATATCGACCTCCACTATTGGCATAAGGTCTGTGGGTGCATTCCCCATAATCCTTCGCCGTGATTCGCTTATTCCGAGTACAGCGATACATAAATTCTCCCAGTTGCTTCAAGGTTATCGGCTTATCGCCATAACTCCTAATCGATTTCCTCTCCTCCAGTACCCAAGTGAAGGAATAATCCTCCGCCTTAAGTTTCTCGATATCCGGCTGATACAACTCAATAATCTCATCCGACATCTGAGGTTGAATCATCGGAGGCTGGGGAATCTTGTCTAGGAAGCGGAACGTTTTCCCAGAATCATTGCTATGTCTCCCCTTGCGACTTCTGGCGTGAAACAGCAAATCGTGAAACTCCCAGGATATTAACGAATGACTCTCATCCTCCTCAATCTTGCCATTATTCGGCACGACACCCAGCATTTGGCTACTCCGGAGTAAACTTAAAAATAATTGTACCATTTCTGGCGTCAATCCAGGTATCGTTTGACACAATTCCTCTCCGGTTCTCGGTTGCGCCAATTCAGAAACCAGTGCGGCGCCGCGCCAATCGGCTAGAATAACTTTGGTGTGGGATAAAGGAGATTCTATGATTAACTGATTGTCCTGTTTATGGCAATAAGCAAAACGCGAGAGCGTATATTTTTGTTCAACTGTCGCCGATTGAACCTGAAACCGTTTAAACGGATAAATCGGAACTCGCGTAGCGATTGATACCCCATCCCCAGCCACCGTATGACAAATCCACCCTAACTGAATAAACTGATTCAGATAATAATAAAACGTTGGCAGTCTCTCAAACCCATCTGTTTGGAGAACACTATCACTAAGATTCTCCTCTGTTCCCCCAGCTGTCGATAAACTATTTATCGCACTGAATAATCCTGGTGATACCTGCTCCAGATTCAGGGTATACTGAGGGAGATTGCCCTTAACACGGGTTGACTGAATCACCATGCGATCGAGCGACTCTTCAGTTACAGTAATATCCTTACGAAAAGACAGGATAAAAGGAAGTGACATATTCCACCTAGGTTCGTAGTTGCGCTTGTAGTTGCGCTGTCTTCGCCGGTTAAACTTTCCTATCCCCCACCACAAAAGCTTAATCAATTCATTTTATCACCCATTGCCCATTATTGAACGCACATCTATGCCCCCTACAATCACAAAAACATAGGAATCGGATTAAGCTGAGATTCCAGCAACGGTTTAGACAACCAGCCCAATTTTACCGGAACATCATACAACCGTCCAAACGCCAATCGCCGCCAAAAATGACGCAATCCCGGCACAATCACCTTAACCACAGGCAATCTAATATCCGGACGAGTCTGATCCAAAACTAACACCTCCCAGCCCTGCTTTCCAGCTATATTGACACAACTCCTGACATCTTCCGCCAAATCCTCGCTTCCCATCCGGGAATAATCATCATAACCCTTCATTTTCACCCTAGAATTAGGCACCAGATAGGGCTGATTTGCAATCGTCGCCCTTTGCCACCAGTCTAACGCCACCGGATCATTAAAACGATACTCTGTTGTCCCATCATCCGCCACCGATAACACAGCCGGAAGCACCTGATTCATCTCCGTTATCGCGCGTAATAAAGCGATTTTCGGGTCAAAATGAGCGCCGAAGCCGAAGACAATATCTTCAACTTCCCGATTAACTCGTCGAGAAATCGCCGTAAACGTCGGCACATTCAAATCCGTCGTCATATCAATAACCCACATCTCCCGATGAATCGAACGATAATACTCAACCACCTCCTCTAAATACGGGTCATCAAAACTCGCTAAATCGACCCCTGGACGCTGCACCCGATTATACCACCACAACGCCACCCCATCCCGTTCTACTAACTCCATAAACCCTTGCAAAATTGCCTCTTCTATGGTATTACCCGCCGCCGCGCCATTAGAATTTGCCCAACAGTAGAGATTTTGTTCTCTGGGATAGCCGTAATAACAATAAGCCGTGGGAATATATTTAAACCGTTGATGAGTTAATGACCAAACAGGCGTCCAGTCTAATTCCTGTTGTGGATCAAATGGTTCAGGAACCTGTTGACTTGGCGTCGATTTTTCATTTATCTGCTGACGATTCTCATACTGCGCTTCACTATAAAGCATACAGTGATTCGGATGAATCGCCTGATCCCCTAACTCCTGATAACATCCCTTTTGGCGAATCTCATCCCCTTGAAATATGCCACAATAGCGTTCAATCGCTTCACACAACGCACTCGCTTTTGCCTGACTATCGGTTTTCCCTTTTCCGCCACTTTTCCCGCGCACGGTTTGCTGCAAAAAGTAGAGGGGTTCAAACATCATGGCAAAGTTATGTCCCGCATAATAACTGTGAATCACACCATTGTCTGTCAGTTTTTTCCGATGTAATGTATGCACGACACCCGTAATCGGACTCACATGATACTGGTATTTTTTCAGCGTGGCTTCCGGTGAGACAGAACGGTGTCCGCCATCCTTGGTAAAGGTTTTCGTCTGGTTGGTGAGATAGATAGGAGATGGGGTTTGGTTAAACCGTTGGGGATTGCCACAGCAGGGACATTGAGGACGCTGAACTAAGGTATGAGTTTCTGTTTTCAGGGATAGGGTATCGACGGTAATAATCTGTCCAGTAACTTGGGTATTTTCGCCTTGGACAATCCATTTAATTAGTTCCGTCGCCGCGAGATTTAATCCGGTTTGCCAGGTGGAGGGGAGGAGGGCTTTCGCGATGGGAAAAATTGATGCCTTTTGGTTTTGTTTTTGGATATAAGTTTCCACCGGTCGATTGGTGCGTAACCGTTGCCTTAAACAGTGCCAACATCCAGTTTTTCCAGGTATAAATAGAGGTCCTAGCCAAATCGTTGTCCCGATGGGTTTGATTAATAGCCAAGGCTGTTGGTTTTGCCAAGCGTTGCGGTTAATGTCGGCGAGTTCGGGACGCAAATAGTCATCGGTAACAACCAGGGTTAAATTACCTTCTTTCCCCAGGTTTAGGGAAAGGGATTCCAAGTGGATTTTGATGTCTTGAATGGAACAGGTTGCCAAGGATTGCACCGATACGGTTGTGGTTTGTAAGCGATGCCATGCTGAGATTGGATTAACGGGTAAGGTTGCCAGAAAAGCGGCGATTTCGGATGAGATGTGATCCTGGGCTTCGACAATATACCCCTTTTGTTCCATTAACATGAGGGCATAGTAAATTTCCGCTGCTGAGGCGGTGTCTTGGAGTTGTTCAATAATATCGTCAACGGGTTGTCCGGTGAGTAAGGGGACTAATTGGGTGTAAAGCTGTCCGCTGAGGGCAAAGGATTCCTGTTCTGAGATTAAAAATACGGTGGAATCGAGAATTTCACTATGAAAATAGGGTTTAACTATGGGTTGATTGATCATGGTACTGGTTCAAGTGAGTGGTGGGTTACGGCGGATATCTACTGAAATCGTTATTATCTCGATTAAATACCGCCTAACCCACCCTACGATTTTATTTATAGCAGTTCGCTCTCGCGTAGTTACAGTACAAATGTTCTAAATTTCACCTGATCAAGCATCCATTTCTGAATTTGTAAATATACCAGCGCGAAGCGCTATAAATGTACAAACCGTTGGGTTTTGGGGTGTAAGAGTGCCTGTGTCATGGTTGCTCCCCTCGTCTCACGCCATCGTCAATGACACCAAATCATCTGCCATTTCAAAGTTGGCGGTGACGTTCTGCACATCATCCAACTCATCTAGGGCGTCCATTAATTTTAGGAGCGATCGCGCCACATCCGGATCAGTAATTTCTATGCTATTCCCTGGTATCCAACGTAACTCAGCATCGCGCACGCTGAAGCCTTGATCCTGTAAGGTTTGATTCAGGTGTTCTAGATTGGTTACCTCGGTGACAACTTCCACCCCCGGTTCCTCGTCGTCTTCTATCCACTCATAAGTTTGGGCGCCACCAGTCAGTGAGGCTTCCAATAGCTGATCCTCGGACACCTCACCCGCCACCGTCACCACCCCTTTTTGTTCAAACATCCAACTAACGCAACCCGTTTCCCCCAGATTCCCGCCATTTTTGGTAAACGCCGATCGCAAATCTGCCGCCGTGCGGTTACGATTATCGGTAAGGGCTTCAATTAGAATCGCCACACCTCCAGGACCATAGCCCTCATAGCGAATCTCTTCCAGGTTGTCGCTACCACTATCAAATTGACCTGACCCTTTCGCGATCGCCCGGTCAATATTATCATTGGGAATACCCGCCGCCTTCGCCTTCTCAATCGCCGTGCGTAACCGGAAATTCCCATTCGGGTCAGGAACGCCACTACGGGCGGCTACAATGATCTCCCGTGAGAGTTTGGCAAAGGTTTTTCCCTTCACCGCATCCACTCTCGCCTTCTGGCGCTTAATATTTGCCCATTTACTGTGTCCTGCCATAACTGAAACCCAAATCGGTCAAATCCCGCTTCCCTAGGGTAGCTTGGTCATTCGTCATTTGTCATTCGTCATTCGTCATTCGTCATTCGTCATTCGTCATTTGTCATTTGTCATTCGTCATTTGTCATTCGTCATTTGTCATTCGTCATTCGTCATTTGTCATTCGTCATTCGTCATTCGTCATTTGTCATTTGTCATTGAGTAAAGGGCGACCCGAGTCAATTGAGTGGACACGATTGTTAATTGATGCAAGCGGGTCGCCCCTACACCCATTACTGTCCCTCCCCAGCTTTCAGACGTAGCATACTACGTCTCTACAATTGCTGTTCCCTGTTCCCTGTTCCCTGTTCCCTTAATTACTCTTTGACACGAGTAAAACGTTTCTCCATTTCCTCTAATTCTATCGCCCCAGTAAACACCTCCCCATTCATAACAAAAAAGGGAGTTCCAGTAATTCCTAAACTCTCCGCTAGCTGAATATCTTGACTAATCGCCGTTTCTGCTGCTTGGCTATTGCGATCGCGGTTAAATTGGTCTACATCTAAATTTAAACGTTTGGCTGTTTCAATATAAAACGACTCTCCCAGTTTTTCTTGTTGAGTAAACAGCACATCATGATACTCCCAAAACTTCCCCTGTTGAAACGCCGCCCACGCTGCTTTTGCGGCTGAGATAGCTTGGGAATGAATTGAGGCTAAGGGATAATGTTTATACGTCAACGTCACCTGATCTTGATGCTTTGCCATAAACCGTTGCACCGTTTTATGCGCCCTGCCACAATAGGGACATTGAAAATCGGAAAACTCTACCATGACAATCTTGGACTGAGACGCCCCTGTCGTCGGTGAGTCCTCAATAACGGCTTGAGGATTGGTTTTAAGTTTCTGAACAAACGCTTGCTGGGCTTGTTGGAGTTGCTGTTGGACACGTTGCTGATACGCCTGAACGGATTCCAGAATTACTTCTGGGTGTTCGCGAATCACTTGCAACACTTGTTCTTCTAATTTGGGACTAACTTGGCTAGCTGCTTGAACCGGGGAAGACCAGCAGAGTAAGGTAATACAAAGGAGCAAAAGTCCCAGGATTGTCTGAGTTAACCGGGATAGATAAGACAGCATGGTTGAATGTTCATGGTTCATGGTTCACTGTTGATTGTACCGGGCGGGTAAGAGGTAAGATTTAGTTTATAGGGAATACTGCGATCGCACCATTTGTTCGTTCGTAGTCGGCGCTTTAGCGCTAGAAGATATAACAACCGCCAAGGTTAAACAATCTCAGATGATTTTGCAAACTCCAACCTCCGCCAAACGCCAAGAACCCCTAGTTACCTGGGAAAAGCTTCCCGACGATTTTATCTTGCCTGATGATCCCGTGGAAAACATTCAACAACCACCCCTCGCCGCCGCAGTGACAGACGCCTTAGGTGCAGCCAATCGCCTGAATTCGCAAATGTTAATCGCTTCTAATTTTGGGCTTGTGGCGACGGTAAATCGGAGAATCGTGGTCAAAGCACCAGACTGGCTGTATGTACCCCAGGTATTACCAGTTGCAGAAGGCGTAATTCGTCGCAGCTATACCCCCAATCGGGAAGGAAGTCCAGTTGGGATAGTCATGGAGTTTTTGTCAGAAACGGAAACAGGAGAATACTCAGTACGACCAACGTTTCCCTATGGGAAGTTGTACTTCTATGAGCAAATTCTTCAAGTTCCCACCTATGTCATCTTTAATCCCCTAGAACTAATCCTAGAAGTCCGTCGGTTACAAGATAATCGATACGTATTGCAACAACCCACAGCGGAAGGACGCTACTGGATTCCTGAATTGGGACTATTTTTAGGTATCTGGTAT
This sequence comes from Coleofasciculus sp. F4-SAH-05, assembly GCF_040222985.1. Classification (NCBI taxonomy): domain Bacteria; kingdom Bacillati; phylum Cyanobacteriota; class Cyanophyceae; order Coleofasciculales; family Coleofasciculaceae; genus Coleofasciculus; species Coleofasciculus sp. F4-SAH-05. The sequence continues at coordinate 5,770 of NZ_JAVKBY010000093.1, read as the reverse complement.
GGCACTCGATTAGGCTCAACAACCCATTGGTTACGCTGGTGGGACGAGTCGGGAAACCTGTTGCTGTGGAGTGCGGAACAAGCCGAACAAGAACGTCAACGCGCCGAACAGGAACGTCAACGCGCCGAACAGGAACGCCAACGCGCCGAACAGGAACGTCAACGCGCTGACGCGATGACGAACAACCTAGAGGAAGAACGGCAACGCAATCAGGCGTTAATGGCAAAATTGCAAGAATTGGGAATTGATCCCAACACTTTGTCCTAACGAGTCGAGCTTTAATTCTGAGTCAGAAACGATAGTCCTAAAATGGCGCGTCACGACTTGAAGTTCATTCATGAATATCGGTGATCCGCCGCAGATTCAAGATATCGCTCATCTTTTTAATTTGAGCAAAACTTTGCTGCAACTGCCCGTAATCCCGAATATCGATGCACAAATCAATCAGCGCGGGTTTACCGTCTTGAGTTTTCACCTGAGCTTTTCGCACATTGATATGATGATCACTTAAGCGGGAAAGAATATCCTTCAAAACTCCGACTCTATCCAACACTTCAATTTGAATATTAATCGGATAGGTTTGCGGACGCCCACTCTCTTGATCCGTCGGATTCCAATTCACCGGAACTAATCGGTCTCCCTCAATATTTTCCACATTGGGGCAGCCTTGACGATGAATCGAAATTCCCCGTAATCGGGTGACGACACCCATAATAGGTTCGCCGGGAACCGGATTACAACACCCAGCAATCCGATGCATCAATCCCTCGACCCCCGCAATGGGTTCGCCTTTAATCGTCCACTGGTCACTTGTTTCCCTCGCCGTCGGTAACGATGGCAGTAAATCCTCGATTTCTTCGAGTTCGGTTTCCAGGGGTTGTGTGGCTTTTACTGCATCGCGCAACCGATTGACCACTAAATTCAGGGTGACTTCTCCATACCCTAATGCCGCCAGTAAATCTTCAGCATTTTGATAATTACAGCGTTCGGCAACAGACTGCATCGGTTCAGATTTGAGCAAGGATTCAAATCCATTTTTACCCAGTTCCTTCTCCAGCAAATCTCGACCTCGCGCCACATTTTCATCGCGGTGCGATCGCTTGTACCATTGGCGAATCCGGTTTCTGGCACTGGGCGTGACCACGAAGTTTAACCAGTCTAAACTGGGGTGGTTATTTTTCTGGGTGATAATTTCGACAATATCCCCATTTTTTAACGGTGTATCCAGAACTCGCCACTGACCATTAATTCTCACCCCAGCACAGTGATTACCAATCTCGGTGTGAATCCGATAGGCGAAATCTATCGGCGTTGCGTCCCGACTCAGGGGCACCACATCTCCATCAGGGGTAAAGACGTAGACATCATCGTCAAATAAATTATCTTTGACGCTTTCAATATACTCATGAGCGTCTTTCAGGTCATTCTGCCATTCCAGCAACTGCCGCAACCAGGTAAACTTGTCATCGTCGGCGCCAATCTGGGTCGGATCAGACGTCCCGGTTTCTTTATACTTCCAATGTGCGGCAATCCCATATTCGGCAATCCGATGCATTTCTAGGGTACGAATCTGCACTTCGATGGGACGCCCATGGAAGCCAATCACGCCTGTATGTAGAGACTGATAACGATTGGGTTTAGGTAAGCCGATATAATCTTTAAACCGACCTGGAATCGGTCGAAAGGCATCATGGACGACAGCTAATGCCCGATAGCACCCTTCGTTGGTTTCCACGATGATCCGCATCGCCGCTAAATCATAAATTTCGTGAAATTCTTTATTGCGGCGCTGCATCTTCTGATAAATTCCATACAGATGCTTAGGACGACTATTCAAGTCCACACATCGAATGCCCATCTCATCGAGACGCCCTCGCAGAATTTGCGAAACCTGAGTTAATCGTTCCTCCCGGTCTTGACGCCGTTCGGCAACCAGTTCCTGCATTTTGCGATAAGCATTCGGTTCTAAGTACTTAAAGGATAAATCTTCTAACTCCCACTTAAACCGCCCAATTCCCAAGCGGTTGGCTAAGGGGGCAAAAATCTCTCGGGTTTCCTGGGCGATCGCCCGCTGTTTTTGTGGCTTAAGATGTTCTAATGTCCGCATATTATGCAGACGGTCAGCTAACTTGACCACAATCACGCGGATATCCTTCGCCATGGCGAGGAACATGCGGCGGAAGTTTTCGGCTTGGCGTTCGGTTTTACTGGAGAAGTTAAATTTGGAGAGTTTGGTGACGCCTTCAACTAAATGGCGAACCTCTGCACCAAAAATTGATTCAATCTCGTCCGGCGTGACATCCGTATCTTCGACCACATCATGGAGTAAGCCAGCTGCCATCATGGTACTGTTGCCGCCTAAATCCCTTAATAAGCCAGCAACAGCTACGGGATGGGCGATATAAAGTTCTCCAGAGGCTCGATATTGTTCCGAATGCAGTTGATAAGCAAATTCAAACGCCCGCACCACTAACGCCGCGTCATCCGGTGTTGATGGGTCAGAGGTGGCAGAGGCTGTTGATAAACAGTCCTGCAACCAGTCGGGAACGTCTAGGTTATAGGTGGTGGTTAGGACAGTGGCACTCATAATTCTTTCCCTGACAGCTCTATAAATAATAAGGAGGGTTGAACGGTAATGGCAGTAAGATCTCTGTTTAGTGGTATAGTTATCGGTTTTTGTGAATTCCAGAAATGGGTCAAAATTCTCTAGAATATCCGTATAGTAATCAGACCTAGATGAGAAATAGTAACATGAACTACCAGATATCCACCCTTGTTACCGGATACAGAAGCAACAAGCCACTTCTGTCACGGACTTCATTTCCAGTAAAATCTTGAATAACCAAAGGACTGGGTTGAAGCCAACATTGCATTTATAAACAAAAATACAAGATTCTTTACATTTATTCTAGACCAACCTGTCTGATAATGTTAGTCCCCTCCCAAAAGCAATCCTATCAGGACTTTAAACACGTCCTAGACGACCTGCACGCCTGCACCCAGAGTCAAGAGTTAGACAAAACCGAGATCCAGGAGCGTTTCCAGGCGGTGAAACAGCTCTTTCAAGGACAAATTATCACGCTCAATCCCGATGAGGTTAATCAGGAACAAGTATCAGTATGGCAGTCTAGGCAAACCGAAATCCATAGACATATCCGACTGCTAGAAACTGATATGTTAATGTTGCGGACGGCGCGACATTCTGCAACCGTTCAGTCTAGGGTGGCTATCATCCGCGATCGCCTGAACACCCTGATTCAATACTGTAGTGCTATGCTTCAACTGTAGCGCTCTAGTCCAGTCCTGTCGAGAGAGTGTTGAATGTGTAGGGGCTCACTTTCACTACTATCGTTTCTTGCCTTACCCAAATGTAACTAAACCCGCCCCAACTATGTAGAGACGTAGCAGGCTACGTCTGAGTTTTGAGTTTTAATACAGGTGCTTTGAGGAAGAAAATCGGTGCAATGTCCTAAATGTAGAAAAGTAACGCTCTTAGACGGCTATTTAGAGCATCAGTTTGCCGTGAAGTATTGCCAAGAGTGTAAAGGCACCTGGATTCCTGCCAAAGAGTATGAAACATGGCAGGCACGTCAATCGTCTGCTCAGAAAATGCCAGACATTCCCCCACTATCACTAAATGTGGATTTCGTCAAGTCCCCTTTCGATACCAAAGCCGCATTATGTCCAGAGTGCCAGCGCTATCTCTCTCGCGCTAAAGTTAATCTCAAGACTCCCTTTTATGTGGAACGGTGTTCCCACTGTCGCGGGATTTGGTGCGATTACGGGGAGTGGGACATTCTAGAAAGTTTGGGACTCCATACCATAATTGAGCAACTCTTTACCAACGAATGGCAGACTAAGGCGCGAGAACGGCAACTTTGGCAAAAAGAACGCCAAGCCACGGCGGAAAAATTAGGGAGTGAGTTAGCGGCGCAGGTGATTGAGTTGGGGGAACAGTTAGCGGCACATCCAAATGGCGATTTTGGTGTGGCTTACCTGATGCGGCGCGTCGGCGGAAACTGGCAAAAGCATAATCAGAAATAGACTATAGGGGATGTGCAATGATCGATGCTATCCTTAAACGAAGCGTATTATATTAAGATATATTAAGCAATGTAGAGCAATAATCATGCCCAGCGTTTCTACTCCTCAAACCGCTCGTAAATGTCTACCCACAACTACCCAAAACTAAGCATTTTGGGTAGGTGGGGTGAGCGTGCAGACTCAGCCGTAAAAAAGAGTAACCTACCATCTGGCAAGGTTGGCTACGCTTTTTTGGTCATGACACCCAAGAATGAACGCTAGTTTTTGGCACTGTCGGAACTATCAACGAAAGGCGAGACATCGAAGAGAAGCCCTCTGATACTCCATAACAAGCCTGAGAAGCATTGTCGAAGCTAACATTACTTTACGAAGGACTGGTCAAATCGACCAAACAAATCATGTCAAACTATGTTTTTTTGATTGATGCCAATAAAACACCGATGAATCCAATTCATCCAGCACAGGCAAGGAAATTGATGGAAGCTGGCAAGGCGGCGGTGTTTCGTCGTTATCCATTCACATTGATCATGAATCGAGTGGTAGAAAACATCATTACCTATCCGCTCACACTCAAGATTGACCCAGGCTCCAAAACGAGCGGAATTGCACTGGTGAACAACCGGGATGAAGTTGTCTGGGGCATGGAACTTGAACACCGAGGGCAACAGATTAAAGATGCTCTTTTAACACGTAGAGCGGTTCGCCAGGGACGAAGAGGGCGCAATACTCGTTACCGTCAAGCTCGTTTTCTGAACCGCAAGCGCTCAAAGGGGTGGTTAGCACCTAGCTTGATGCACCGTGTTTTGACGATTGAAACTTGGGTGAAAAGGCTTTGCCAATTTGCACCCATCGCTGAAATCAGACAGGAATTAGTCCGATTTGATATGCAGCAGATGGAGAACCCAGAAATCTCAGGAGTCCAATACCAGCAAGGGACTCTCTTCGGTTTCGAGGTACGAGAGTATCTTCTACAAAAATGGGGACGCAAATGTACTTACTGCTCAAAAAAAGGCGTTCCATTGCAAGTCGAACATATCATTTCACGCGCCAAGGGCGGTTCTGACCGTGTTTCTAACCTGTGTCTTGCCTGTGAAAAGTGCAACCAAAAGAAAGGGACTTCATACCTGAAAGACTTTCTCAAAGGTAAACCCGAACTAGAGAACCGCATTCTCAAACAAGCCAAAACGCCCCTGAAAGATGCTGCTGCGGTTAACGTAACGCGCTCGAAGTTATTCGAGACGCTCAAGGCAATGGAACTACCCGTGACGACCGGGACAGGTGGACAAACCAAATATAACCGCACTCGGTTAGGACTCGATAAAGCGCATTGGTTAGATGCTGCTTGTGTTGGTGTAACCGAAATGCTCAAAGTTTTCACCAATAAGATTCTGCAAGTCAAAGCAACGGGTCAAGGCGGACGACAACGATGCCAAACCGATAGACTAGGTTATCCGCACAAGTATCGCCCATTGCGTCCGATTCATGGCTTCTGTACTGGCGACATCGTGAAAACGGTCATCCCAAAAGGTGTGAACACAGGAACTTATGTTGCTCGACTTTGCCCATACAGCAACGGCAGAGGTGAGATCTATCCGACAACTGGCAAAAAACGGATTGGCATCAAACTCGAATATGTCGAAAAACCCATTCATCGAAAGGACGGCTACAGCTATGCGTGAAAAGTACCCAAACGGGAAGAAATGTCTAGATGTGTCCAGAAAATAGC
>NZ_JAVKBY010000092.1:0-31947 GCF_040222985.1 Coleofasciculus sp. F4-SAH-05 | reverse complement strand
TTCATCTAACTCTTTGATAAACTTGGGTAATTCAACAAACACTAACTCCAAGTCATTAATCGGGTAATCTGTCAAAATATTCTTTTCTTTGAGAACAAAATTAGAAATCACCTGAGGTAAATCCTCAAACATTTCAAAGTCCGTCAGCGTCAAGGCGATCACTGGATTCAATAGGGTATAATCGTCTCCCGGTTCCAACTGGATGGAATAGGCTTTAGCTGCGTTATACAATATCCGCTTCTCAAACCCTGATAAATTCAGGACTTGCATCTCAATAATCACCGTTGTCTCATCGGTGAGTTTGGCTTTTACATCCAGGAACGTATCTTTAATACCCTGAATCTTCGGGGCGAGATAAGGATTAATAATTTCTAACTCGGTGATGCGGGGATGTCCGCCGTAGAGGAGGGAATTCAGGAAACTAATTAGGATTTCTGGGTTTTGTTCAGAACCAAATATCTTTTTAAAGGCAAAGTCAGTTTTAGGATTAATAAAAATCATAGTTATCCTCCCCCAATTAAAAGTAGACCTAAAAAACAGGCGATCGCATGAGCTGGCTGCATCCGTCAGGTGCATTATATAATGTAGACAATGTCGGGGCTCGGAGCTGTACTATTGTTAGGGAAAATCCTTTAATGTGATAGAAATTGCCCGAATCTTTTGTTCACTGGTTAGAAACGATAACTTGGTGGGTTACAGGGGATAGGTAATTAAATGATTTGTTCTCTCAATTGAATACCGCTTAACCCACCCTACGGTTTACGGTTGATGAGGTCTATCTTGCTGACACATTTTTCCACAATGAAAAGTATACCATGAATCAACCAACAGGCGATCATTGTGTCTTGAGTGCGATCGCTCTTTTTGTGTCCTCGTTTGAAACCTTATGTGTCGAGTCTATAGGCAGGCACATTTTCCCACGGTGAAAAGTATACCATGAATAAACACGAGATCCTCAACCCATCTCCCAAACCTGATCACCCTTAGCATGACTGCTCAGGTTATCCCAGCCATTGTTGAGTAGAGATAGCTTTAGATAAGATAAGCTAAGACAGATGCTCATTGTAAGGTTGCAGATAGTCTATGGTGGCAGTAATCTCCGAACACATTGAAATCACCCCAGGCGTATGTGGTGGAAAACCGCGCATTGCTGGACATCGGATTAGGGTTCAAGATGTTGTCATTTGGCATGAACATAAGGGCATGTCTCCCGATGAAATTGTGTCTCGATATCCGACTATTACGTTATCCGATGTGTACGCTGCTTTAGCTTATTACCATGATCATCTGGAAGAAATACAACAACAAATGCGAGAGAGTAAAGCTTTGGTGCGTGAATTGCAAGCAAAAACGCCTTCCAAAGTGCAGCAAAAATTAAGAGGATAGAGTGTTGAAAAAAATCAGGTGGCACTTAGATGAGCAAGTTGATCGGGCGATAGCTCAAGCCTTGAAACAACGGGGTGTTGATGTCACCACGACACCAGAAGTAGGGCTTTTAGGTGCCACTGATGAAGAACAATTAATTTTCGCGATTTCTCAACAGCGAGTAATATTTACTCACGACGAAGACTTTTTAATCCTTCATCAACGGGGTGTAGAGCATTATGGTATTACTTACTGTCACCAAAACAGTCGATCAATTGGTGATATTGTGCGAGGGTTAATTTTGATTTCGGAGGTACTCGAACCATTGGATATGCACAACCACGTTGAATTTATTTGACCTAGGTGATTCGTTCTGCTGGTGTGTTTGGCGCGATCACCCTTCATAATGTAGATAAAAGAAATGCGATCGCTCTTTTTGTCTCCTCGTCTGCCACTTTATGGATAGAGTTTATAGGCAGGTATATTTTCCCACGATGAAAAGTCTACCATAAACCAACAGGCGATCTTCTGTAAGCTCTACTCGAAGAGCAATCGCTTGAAACATATTTCTGTGTCAATCTGTGTCATTTAATCATGAGACTACAGCAGAGTGTGATTTAATCGGTGTCCTGTGCGTTATCACAAGGTATTTGGATCAACACCGAGCGATCGCATGGGCTTGCTGCATCCGTCAGGTGCATTCCTTGAATGTAGGGAATGTAGGTTAGAAACGATAACTTGGTGGGTTACAGCTCCTAGGAAATTAAATGATTTGTTCTCTCAATTGAATACCGCTTAACCCACCCTACGGTTTACGGTTGATGAGGTCTATAGGCAGGCACATTTTCCCACTGTGAAAAGTATACCATGAATAAACACGCGATCATTGTGTCTTGGGTGCGATCGCTTAAAACATCTTTACTGTGTCAATCTGTTTCACTTCATCTTGAGTCTACAGTAGAATATGATTCAATCTGTGTCATCTGTGTTATCACAAAGAATCTGGATCAACACAAGCGCGATCGCATGGGCTTGCTGCATCCGTCAGATAACTTGGTGGGTTACAGCTCCTAGGAAATTAAATGATTTGTTCTCTCAATTGAATACCGCTTAACCCACCCTACGGTTTACGCTTGATGGGGTCTATAGGCAAGCACATTTTCCCACGATGAAAAGTATACCATAAACCAATACGCGATCATTGTGTCTTAGGTGCGATCGCTCTTTTTGTGTCCTCGTTTGAAACCTTATGTGTCGAGTCTATAGGCAGGCACATTTTCCCACGGTGAAAAGTATACCATGAATAAACACGCGATCGCATACCCCTTCCCTTGTCGATAAATCAGTGAAAGAGCGTGTTACGGCGATTGCTCTCATAAAAATAGTTAAATTATAATGAACAACAGTAATCCATCAATTTAGGATTGTCGGCTAATGAATATCTCAGACCTGAGAACCAAGGTTTTTGAAGAAATCCAGAGTGTTCCCGATGATAGACTGATTGAACTATTAGAGGTAATTCATTCCTTTAGGCTACGTTCAGAACCTGCCAGTACCCATATCCAACCTATCATGAAATTCGCCGGTTGCTGGAGAGAGCTACCCAACGAAACCTATACTGAATTCTTAGACGACATTTCTCAGCGCCGCCAGCAAGCATTTCAAGAGAGGCAAAATCGTGAAACCCGCCTTAGTTGACACTGATATTCTATCCATGTTTTTTCGCGGCAATCCAGCCGTCGTTTCTCATTTTCAGACGTATCTGAACGAATATCGTCAAATCAACCTCAGCATTATTACCTACTACGAAATTCTCAGTGGCTTGAAACATCGGGACGCCCAAAAGCAACTTACCTTATTTCTCGAATTTGCCACTCAAAACACCGTTTTGCCTCTCACCCAAAAATCGGTCACCCTTTCAGCCAACTACTATGCTAGCCTGCGACGCGATGCAACACCTGTTGATGATATTGATCTATTGATTGCTGGTAAAGTCGTCCTAAAAGGACGAGGCTTGTATCCCTAGTTCTCGGTCATAATTACTACTGCCCTTGAGAAATTGCTCGTCTGAATTCCCTAACCGCCTCAACCCTAGAAGCCATCAACAGGCATCGCGTTAGCAAGTCAATGTCTAGGTCTGGCAATACCTCAGAAGCGTAAATCCGTTCGTAACCGTCTACTCTGAAATGATGCAACGTAAATAAACCATCTTCCCAAAACCAGACTTCCGCTACTCCCAACTCCTGATAGCGTTTAAGTTTGGAAACAGTACCACTGGTAAAGACCACTTCAATAGACAAGTCGGGAATTTTCTTTAAGCTGCCAATACAATAGGACTCGTCAGCCTGTGCTGAAGCTACCCCTTCTTTTTCTTGAGTAAAGCTACCTGTGGGGTAAAATTCGATGCCTTTTTCCACAAAGTAGTCAAACAGTAGCCCTGCAATTGTCCGACTGAAAAGTTCGTGGTCTTGTGAAACTGCCAAAATTTCTACCTCACCCTTGTAGTAGAACAGTCGTATTCCAGGGGAATTCTTGAATCCTGCTTGAATGAATCGAAATTGTTGCCAGTTGATTCCAGAGTGGGTGAACCGTTGGTCTGTCGGTTTATCTAGTGTCTGTGTCATTGCGATCGCTCATGTCAATGTTCATGCTGTTGTTTCTTTCTGGTCGTTTTTGTTATCACAAATAGTCTGGCTCAACACAAGCGCGATCGCAATCTCTCCTCTAACAATTTTGCCCGTTGTCGCTCCTGTTGAGCCAGTTGTTCAGCTTCTATTGTGCGTTGTTTCTCCTGTTCTCGCCCAAGCTTAATTCTTTGTTCTCGTGCCATCTTAATTCCCTGTTCAAAGCCCTGTCTCCAGGCTAGTTTAATCGCATTTCGGTGGTCATGAATATAGATTTCTTGATGTAAGAGAGTTTCTACCTGTTCACGAGTCAAATATCCTTGGTTCGCCAATTCAAAGGCTTTGCGAATTTCGGGAACTTGTGCCATGGTTTCCGGTATCGTCTCTAATCTTCTGACATTTTTGATATGTCTTATGTGTTCTCACAAAGAATCTGGATCAACTCCAAGCGATCGCAGTCGCTCTTCTAACAATTGAACCCTTTTTCTTTCCTTTTCAATCTGCTCCTCTGGCGTCAAGATTCGCTGTCCTTGCTCATCGTACCAGTACAACCACTCCCGCGTCATTCCCTGATAGGTTCCCCTTTCTCTTCCTATCCCTAATCCGATTTCTGCTAACCACACCGGATTGCCAAACTGTAACTGATACTCCCCATCCACTAATTTATACACTTCCAATGGGGCTTTACGACGTCGCAGGGGATTGTACACAACATAATAGAGTACCCCCATATCCCGATAAATTTTTTTCTTGCTGCTATATTCGCCGCGACGCTTATGGGATACTACCTCCAGCACCAACATGGGTACAACCTGCTCTTCCCACACCACATAAGACAGGCGCAAGTCTTGATCAATAAACCGTTGTACTCCCACACTCAAAAACCCATCGGGTACAATTGCCGGTTCGTCTGGGTGATGATATATCGCCATATCCACCCCAAAGAACCAATCCCAGCGCTTCTCCCACAACAGCGCTAGGACAGCTTTCAGTAATGAGGGAATCAAATCTTGCAGTTCATTGTCCACTGGTGTATCGTCAGAATCAGGCAGCTCTTCTGCACAGGGTAAGCAATCAGATGGCTTGTACTCTAGCATGAGTCGGTCAGGGAGCGACAACTAATTTCATTGTATTTTATTGCTCATCACACAGATTTCACAGATAACCGATTAGAGATGCCCAGCCAGGACGTGCGATCGCTCTTTTCGTATCTCCGTCTGCCACCTTATGTATCGAGTCTATCTTGCTGGCACATTTTTCCACAATGAAAAGTCTACCATGAATCAACACGCGATCGCACTCCTCAATCCACCCGAGTTGAAACTCTCTGCTCACCCAATTTTCCTCATGATCAGCTCAATCCTACCCGATATCGCGACAATTTTGTCTTGGGTGCGATCGCTCTTAACGTCTTTCTGGGTCAATCTGTGTTATTTAAGCGTGAGTTTGCAGCAGAATGTGATTCAATCTGTGTCCTCTTTGTGATCACAAAGAATCTGGATCAACGAAAGAGCGATCGCAGTAGGGGCTTGGTAACCAAGCCCCTACTCGCCCAAATCTTGATCTAGAATAGTCTCGATATCCCGCGCTCCGTGAAGAACCCGCAAAATCTCGATATCAGTGTCTCTAGTACGATAGAAGATCAGATACTTTCTAAATCCCTTAACGGCTTGCTGGCGAATATCAGCTAAATCAGGATTGACACAATCCCTAATCTTTCCCATTCTCGGCATTTTAGCCAATTGCCTAAATGTTTCTTCTGCTGCTAAGAGAAACTGCTCCGCCGCCTCTAGATTTTCCTGGGAAATATAGGTTGCCAACTCGATTAAATCACGGATAACCTGCGGACGTTTATAAACCTTACCCATTTCCCTCTAAACCTGTCCGTTGAGCCACCCTTTCTCGCACCACTCGCCGGATATCTTCCCAATCTTGCTCCGTCATCGGTGTTGCCATTCCCGAATTCAACCCTTCTAATAATAAAGCCTCTAAACGCTCTTGAGCCTTGCGTTTTTGGTCTTGGCGAACCAACTCACGAAAATATTCACTGACTGTGCTATAACCGCCATTTGCCACCTGTTCCTCGATATAAAGGCGCATGGAATGAGGTAGAGAAATATTTATACTTTTCATGGGAGTTTTTCTGGGGCTAGCTGCTGGCATTATGGCATAAATTGCCATTTGATGGCAACTATTGCCAAGAATGTCAATAGGATTTTTCAGGTAGCACAGGACGAAACACGCTCTTTGACAGATTTATCGAAACGGTAGGGGTGGGGATGTGAAGGACGTGCGATATGTGAAGGACGTGCGATCGCTCTTTTTGTCTCCCCGTCTGCCACCTTATGTATCGAGTCTATAGGCAGGAACATTTACCCACGATGAAAAGTATACCATAAACCAACAGACGATCTGCTGTAAGCTCTACTCGAAGAGCGATCGCATTCACTAATGACAATTTCTACCTCAACCGTCGCACCTCTTCTAAACTCAAGCCAGTAATCTGACTAATCGTATCCTCATCTAAAACCCCAATCATTTTCCTAGCCATTTCTACTTTAGATTCCTGAATCCCCTGTTCTCGTCCCACTTGAATCCCCTGTTCAATCCCCTGTCTCAACGCCAGTTTAACCGCATTCCGTTGGTCATGAATATAGATTTCTCGCTGTTCTAGTGCTTCTAACTCTTCACGAGTCAGATTCGCTTGATTCGCTACTTCAAACGCCTTGCGAATTTCCGGGACTTGTGCCATTTTTTCCGGTATCGACTCTAATCCTCTAGGATTCAATAGAGTATAATCCTCTCCCGGTTGTAATTGAATCGAATAGGCTTTGGCTGCATTATACAATATCCGCTTCTCAAACCCTGATAAATTCAGGACTTGCATCTCAATAATCACCGTTGTCTCATCGGTGAGTTTAGCTTTTACATCCAGGAACGTATCCTTTATTCCCTGAATTTTTGGGGCAAGATAAGGGTTAATTATTTCTAATGAGGTGATGCGGGTTTGTCCGCCGTAGAGGAGGGAATTCAGGAAACTAATTAGGATTTCTGGGTTTTGCTCAGAACCAAATATTTTCTTAAAGGCAAAATCCGTTTTGGGATTAATAAAAATCATAGTTATCCTCCCCCAATTAAAAGTAGACCTAAAAAACAGGCGATCGCATGAGCTGGCTGCATCCGTCAGGTGCATTATATAATGTAGACAATGTCGGGGCTTGGAGCTGTACTATTGTTAGGGAAAATCCTTTAATGTGATAGAAATTGCCCGAATCTTTTGTTCACTGGTTAGAAACGATAACTTGGTGGGTTACAGCGGATAGGAAATTAAATGATTTGCTCTCTCAATTGAATACCGCTTAACCCACCCTACGTTTTACGGTTGATGAGATCTATCTTGCTGGCACATTTTCCCACGATGAAAAGTATACCATGAATAAACACGCGATCTTCTGTAATACTCGAAGAGCGATCGCTGGAAACATCTTTCTGTGTCATCTGTGTTATAACAAAGAATCCGGATCAACGCCTAGCGATCGCAGCCTCTCCTCTAACAATTTTGCCCGTTGTCGCTCCTGTTGAGCCAGTTGTTCAGCTTCTCTTGTGCGTTGTTTCTCCTGTTCTCGTCCGAGCTGAATCCCCTGTTCTCGCCCGATCTGAATACCCTGTCTCAAGGCTAATTTTATTGCCTTCCGTTGGTCATGAATATAGATTTCACGCTGTTCTAGCGCTTCTAACTCTTCACGAGTCATATTCGCTTGATTCGCCACTTCAAACGCTTTCCTTATTTCCGGTACTTGTGCCATTGTTTCCGGTATCGTTTCTAATCCTCTAGCACATTTGATAAAGTATATCCATTTATCGGCTAAGGTTTCTAATTCGTCTAACTCTTTGATAAATTTAGGTAATTCGACAAGTTCCCCTGTCTGTACCTATCCCTAATCCGATTTCCGATAACCACACTGGATTACCAAACTGTAACTGATACTCCCCATTCACTAATTTATACGCTTCCAATGGAGCTTTACGACGTCGCCGGGGATTGTACACCACATAATAGAGTACTCCCATTTCTCCATAGAGTTTTTTCTTTCGGCTATATTCGCCTCTACGCTTATGGGATACTACTTCCAGCACCAACATCGGTACAACTTGCTCTTCCCACAATACATAAGATAGCCGCAAGTCCTCATCAATAAACCGTTGTACCCCCAAACTCAAAAACCCATCGGGTACAATCGCTGGCTTTTCTGGGTGATAATAAATGCCCATATCCACCCCAAAGAACCAATCCCAGCGCTTCTCCCACAACAGCGCCAGAACAGCCTTAAGTAATGAGGGGATTAAATCTTGCAGTTCATTATCCACTGGCGTATCGTCAGAATCAGGTAGCTCTTCTGCACAGGGTAAGCAATCGGATGGGTTGTACTCTAGCATGAGTTGGTCAGGGAGCGACAACTAATTTCATTGTATTTTATTTGTCCCAACACAGATTTCACAGATTTATCGAAATCTCTCCTCTAACTGATTCAAGATGCCCAACCAGAATGTGCGATCGCTCTTAACGTCCTTCTGTGTCAATCTGTGTCATTTAAGCGTGAGTCTCCAGCAGAGTGTGATTCAATCGGTGTCACTTGTGTTATCACAAATAATCTGGATCAATACCGAGCGATCGCATGGGCTTGCTGCATCCGTCAGGTGCATTTGAGAATGTCGGGAATGTCGGGGCTCGGAGCTGCACCATTGTTAGGGTACATCCTTTAATCTGATAGAAATCGCCCGAATCTTTTGTTCACTGGTTAGAAACGATAACTTGGTGGGTTACGGCAGATAGGTAATTAAATGATTTGTTCTCTTAATTGAATACCGCCTAACCCACCCTACGGCTTAGGGTTGATCAGGTCTATAGGCAGGCACATTTTCCCACGATTAAAAGTATACCATGAAAAACACGCGATCGCACTCACTTAATAACAATTTCTACCTCAACCGTCGCACCTCTTCTAAACTCAAGCCAGTGATCTGACTAATCGTATCTTCATCGACAACCCCTAACATTTTCCTAGCCATTTCTACTTTAGATTCCTGAATCCCCTGTTCTCGCCCAAGCAGAATTCTTTGTTCTCGTGCCATCTTAATTCCTTGTTCAAAGCCCTATAAATTTAGGACTTGCATCTCAATAATCACCGTTGTCTCATCAGTGTGTCTTGGGTGCGATCGCTCTTAACGTCCTTCTGTGTCAATCTGTGTCATTTAAGCGTGAGTCTCCAGCAGAATGTGATTCAATCGGTGTCGTCTGTGTTATCACAAAGAATCTGGATCAACACGAGTGCGATCAGTCTCTCCTCTAACAATTTTGCCCGTTGTCGCTCTTCCTATCCCTAATCCTAGGGTAAGATTAAGAATCGGAGACCGTTTGTACATTTTTCTTCTCAATCAGACTGTAGTATAATGGCAAAGGACGTTTACCACGACACAGTAAGAACTGCGCTGGAGAAAGACGAATGGACGATTACCGATGAGCTATTCAGAGTGACGATTGGTTCTCGTTCAGTCTACATTGATTTAGGAGCCGAAAAACTGCTAGCGGCTGAAAAAAAAGGGCGTAAAATTGCCGTTGAAATCAAAGGTTTTTCCAGCCCATCACCTGTCAATGATTTGGAACAAGCCCTGGGACAATATATCCTTTATCACGAGGCTTTAAAACGATCTGAACCCCAAAGAATTCTTTATCTAGCCATTTCTGATGAAGTGTATCTCGATTTTTTTCAAGAAGATATCGCCAAAATGGTCGTAGAAACCCAGCAGCTAAACCTAATTATTTTTGACCCTGAAAAAGTGGAGATCGTAAAATGGATCGAGTAGAAGAATACCGCGATATTATTCAACGCATTCTTGAGGCGCACCATCGAATTCCTTACAGTCACGGGCAAATTGAAAGTAAATTAATTATCGATCGCGATCGCAATAACTTCGTCCTGATGAATGCTGGATGGGATGGCAAGCGTAGAATTCATGGTTGTGTCGTTCACGTCGAAATCATTAACGACAAAATTTGGATTCAAAGAGACGGCATTGAAGATGGTATTACTTGCGAACTGGTTGCAGCTGGAGTTCCTAAAGACAAAATTGTTCTCGCTTTTCATTCGTCTAAAGTCCGACAACACTCTGGATACGCTGTGGCTTAGGAATTATACGGATAATCAATCGATTATAGATGCCCAGCCAGGACGTGCGATTGCATAAGAGCACAAGCGAAGCTTATCGCTCTTTTTGTATCTCCGTCTGCCACCTTATGTATCGAGTCTATAGGCAAGCACATTTTCCCATGATGAAAAGTATACCATAAAAAAACACGCGATCGCAGTCCCTACTTGCCCAAATCTTGATCTCAAATAGTCTTTTGACTTTGTGCTGTACCATTAAGGATAAGATATCAGTTAAATTAGCAACCAAAAATGTCAACCCTTGAATTTACCGCCAAGTTACAGGATGGCAAGATAGAAGTCCCCCAAGCCTATCAACAAATCCTGCAAAATATTGATCGTGTCAAGATTACCGTAACCTCAAACAGCCGAACCACTGATCTAGGTATGATTGCACACTTAATCCATAACCCAATTCCCCTTAAGACTTTTGTTCCTTTAAGCCGAGAGGAGGCGCATGAGCGAAGCTAGTGGTAGGTATTTGATTGATACAAATATCTGGCTGTATGCGTTATTACAGACAGAATCCGGAACCGACAAGCAAAAAATTGCTCGTTCTATCATTGAGAGTAAAAACGCCGTTGTTAGCACTCAAGTGATTAATGAAGTTTGCGTCAATTTAATTAAGAAAGCGTTGATGAGCGAGACATAAATTCCAGCCGCTGATCCAAGATTTTTATGTCCGGTGTCAAGTTATCAAGTTGAATTGCCAGATTTTGATGAACGCCTCTTGGCTTCGCCAAGGTTACAACTTATCCTTCTGGGATAGTTTAATTGTTGCTTAGGGTACATCCTTTAATCTGATAGAAATTGCCCGAATCGTTTGTTCACGGGTTAGAAACGATAACTTGGTGGGTTACAGCGGATAGGTAATTAAATGATTTGTTCTCTCAATTGAATACCGCTTAACCCACCCTACGGCTTAGGGTTGATAAAGTCAGAACCATCTTCTACGGCTAAGGCTCTATAACTTAATCCAATCCTTGCTGACCAATACTTTCCAACCTTTTTGAAGTTTAAAGATGGATGATTGGGATCAGCTTTAAGTAAATCATAGCTTTTTCTTGCCTGACGCTGAACAGTTTCTGGTAAGGCGTAAAAACGTTGCCAGAATTTCGGGTTGTTCGATGCACTTACAAGTTTCCTAGTTTTCCTTGAGACTTGGCTGTCATTGCCTCTTCCAGCAAAAAATCTAGTTTACCATTAGCACTATCCGCCTCAATTTGCTTATCCCAGATTTCCCAATCTTTTTGAGCAAACCACTCTCTCAATCGCCGGAAATCCTCCTGGGAGAGCGCTTCAATTTCCGATTGAATCTGTTCGACTTGTTTCATTTAACGTCACGCTTGAGCAATCCACCTCTATCATTTTATCGCGTCGATGCGATCGCACTCCTCAATCCACCCGAGTTGAAACTCCCTGATCACCCAATTTTCCCCATGATCCGCTCAATGCTACCCCATATCGCCACAATGCGAGTCTTGGGTGCGATCGCTTGAAATATCTTTCTGTGTCAATCTGTGTCATTTTCGCATGAGTCTACAGCAGAATGTGATTAAATCGGTGTCACTTGTGTTATAACAAAGAGTCTGGATCAACACAAGCGCGATCGCAGTCTCTCCTCTAACAATTTTGCCCGTTGTCGCTCCTGTTGAGCCAATTGTTCAGCTTCTCTTGTGCGTTGTTTCTCCTGTTCTCGTCCGAGCTGAATTCCCTGTTCTCGTCCGAGCTGAATTCCCTTTTCCATTCCCTGTTCAATTCCCTGTCTCAACGCCAGTTTAATCGCATTCCGTTGGTCATGAATATAGATGTTATTGACTGCCTCTCGGCTTCGTCAATGACTCACAACTGACTCAGCCGTTAACTCTATTGAGGAATGAACTAAGTTTAACAATGGACCCGTTTGTTCTGTCCCATTGACGGCTAAATCACTATGGCAAAAATACACTCGCTCACCCACTCGCCCTAACAAATCCTGTAAAATTCGCTGTAGGCGTTCCTCATCTGCTTGGATTTTATCGGCTTCGGTCCTTGGCTGTCCAAACCAATCCTTGAGAAATAAGGGCGCTGCAAATAACGTCGCTGCACCTCCCTGACTCCAAAGATGAGATCCCGCATCTAACCAAAAATGCCAACGATGATAGCCACGGGTGGCTCGATATTGGAAAATAGTGGCTAGGGTAACGGCTGAATTAGCCGTAGCGGGGAGACGACGAAGGGGAAAGGAATTGGCGGTAACGGTTCCCCGACGCAATAACTGAATAAATTGGGAAATCGTCGCCTGTGGTGGTGTTCCCCCTCTGGCTATTTCCTGATCAGTCGTATTGGCAGGGAGTTTCCGCAATCGTCCATCCACTTCCCAATAATGTTGGGCGGTTTCCATGAGTTCCCGCAAAGCGGCAATTTGGTCGTAAGGTAGATTAGAGCCATTCCACAGGAATTTCTGGATGGCGCGATCAAGAATCACCACACAGGACGGAATTAGGCGCTGTTGCTGCTGTTCTCGTTGCACCTCTAACCATTGCTGAATCTGGGTGTAAGCCGTTGTCGCCCGATGTCCTAAGCGATCCCAACGGGCAAAGGCTTCGACGGGTAATAAGTGGGGGGAGTCGGGATCAGGAGAGTAGCAGTAATCGGCGAGTAAACCCGCCCGCACCGGGTCAATATTGGGGCTGGGGATGGGGGAGTCGGGATCAGGCGTCGCCACGGGTTCGGGTGTACGACTAAGAACCACAAGCATTTCGGCGATCGCCTCTCGATCCACTAACCGCCCTAATCCTGGATAGACAAGGGTTAGCAGGGTGAGTAATGCTCGAATTAAAGGGGAACTAATTAGGGGGCGCTGTTCGTTCAGAGGTTGGATGGGAATCCCCTGTTTGCTGAGAATATCGGTTAGAGTATACCGGGCGATCGCGTCTAATCCGGGTGCAATGATGGCAATATCTCCCGGTTCCACTTGTCCCGATTTCACCGCGTCTACAATTACCTCGGCGGTGCGGCGCAACAACTGAGCGCGGGATGTGGTTTGTAGCGATCGCAAAAACTCCGGCAAGTCTGACAATATCATGGGGTCGTTGAGCCGGTCTACCGCCATTGGGGATAACGCATCAGCTAAGGAATCATTCGGTTGTGAGGGTAAGGATTCCACTTGACACCGAGAGGCTAATCCTGACAAATAATCCGGATCAGCGTTTAAGCCTAAGCGCACTTGACCCTGGGGATTATAGGTAAACGCCCCCACGATACCCTGATCTAAGAGTAAATCAAACAAATCCCGTGCGATCGCGGGATACTCATCCACATCATCTGCCAGTATCGCCCGATAACGCTGGGTTAAATACTGCTGATACGTCGCATCGGGTAACATTTCCCGCCAATAGAGTTCACCCACCAAACTGTAGGTTAACAGTCCCTTATGCAGACACCACCCCCGCCAATCCCCCAGCAGTTTACCAATTAATTCCCATTGATCCGGGGTGGCTTCGAGTTCCACCACTCCCTGTTCTAGCATCCTGGGAATCTCTTCAATCGCAGTCCCACTCAGGGCGGCTAATTGTAACAAATCTAACAGACGCCGCACCCGAACTGACTCATTATTTCCCGGTATCGGAATTAATCCAGATTCCAGGTGGGGACGCCATAACTGCATGGCTAAATCCTGTTCGGTTTCCGGGCGCAAGCGCAAGGGAAACTGCGCTCTCAGATTTAACCGTTGGATTAACAGGGGCCAAAATAGAATCACTTCGTCCTGAAAGAAGCCCAAGGGCGTTTGACAGCGCACTGGATAACGCCCCTGTAACGTAGTCGTGAGGCGATCTGTCAACTCCCGACGATTATCCGCATTGGCGGCCATTATTAACAGGGCTGGTGTCTGATAGCGATCGCGCCGCGTTTTGTGGACAATGGGAGAAGATAACTGACGCGATCGACCCCATCCCGCTTCTACCCATTGGCGAAACAGAGTCACCAGCCGAGTTGTTTTGCCCGTGCGAGTACCACCACTAATCCAAATCGAATTCGTCATTGGTCATTGGTCATTCGTCATTCGTCATTTGTCATACTCGCTTCCTTGAGAAGCAAGCTACGTTTATGTAAGGGTTTGAGGTTTATTTACAGAACTTAATCTCGGTGGATTTATTGCCACCAACCTACTTAGATTTAATATCTGTTAACATACCACGTAAAGTAAACTATATTAATTCTGGCGATTGAGAGCCAGGATCACTCCGGACTATTTTTTAGACGATGTGATACCCGAGGCAGTGTTTAGCGTGAGAGGATGACAAGACTTGCATAATTTTGCCAAGATTGCGTATATCGACAAAACATATAAGGCTTTGTGCTAATGTAAGTGTATCAAGCTTTTGTCGGATGTTAACGACAGAAAAGGTCAGGTTTTCGAGGTTCAAAACTATCCTGTTTTTGGCTCATGAAGCGCACCGTCTCCATCCCCGTCAACTTACCCCATGAGAGGTTCTTGCCCCTCATGGGGTTTTGTGCTGACATTTTCAATCAGCACGCTGACTGGGCATTACAGGAACGGACGTGGAATAAGAACAAGGCTCACAAAGCTTTGTATGCTGACCTTAGATTGCAATATCCCGACGTGCCATCGGCACTACTGCAAACGATTCGGGATAACGCAATGGAGGCGGTTAAGGCGACCCAATTCAAGCGCACACCCCGGAAAAAGCCAACATCTTCTCTGCGCTACGACAAGCGCACCATGACGCTAAGAGGGTATCAGTTTACCCTTTCGTGTATTGGCAAGCGTGAAAAACTCATCCTCCATTTGCCGGAGCATTTCAAGGAGATATTTGAAACCTGGGAATTCTGCGCGGCTACACTGACTTACTCGAAACACAGCAAACAGTTTTGGGTGAGGTTGGTGTTTGAGACTGAAACACCGCAGACAGCAACTCAGGGTAAAGTCTTGGGGATTGACCGAGGGCTGTATCACATGGTCGTGACATCCGATGGTCAATTCTTCTCAAGTGGTCAGGTTCGTGCAACACAGCGACGGTATTTACACAACCGAAAAACGTTGCAGCAAAAAGGCACTCGCTCTGCTAAACGTCGCCTTAGAGCGATGAGTGGACGCGAGAAGCGGTTCATGCTTTCCGTGAATCACTGTGTCACGAAGAAACTGGCAAACCTTCCAGGTGTAGCAGTTTTCGTATTAGAAGACCTGTCTGGAATCCGCAAAAATAGGCGCGGAAAGAAAATGAACAAGTGGCTCGGTAGTTGGTCGTTCTACCAGCAAGATTTGTTTTTGACGTACAAAGCAGAGGCATTAGGGAAGCGTGTAGCATTCGGAGATACGAGATACACATCCCAGAAATGCAATGTCTGTAAGCACATCAGAAAAACGAATCGCACGAAGTCTCGTTTCAGATGTCGCAACTGTGGCAATCGTGACCATTCCGATTGGAATGCAGCAAAAAACCATAGAGACGACTACATTCTTTCCACTACCCTGATCGGGACGGTGGAACAGGCAGCAGTCAATCTGCCAGATGTGACAACCCTTGCGGGTTAGTTACAAGCCCCATCCCCTTGTGGGTGGGGCAGTTGACTGAGATATTAGCCGTTTCGATGAAGCTACCCTCTATTTTACGTCTGGCTAACCAATGGTTCGCGGATACCCCCGAAAGAGCCTTAGATCAAGCTTACAAAGCTGCGTTAACGATTAAATCCATTGAGGATGAGCATTTCAATGGGCAAAAAATTGACCGTCGCTCCAGTCAACATAGTGATAGTGTTATTTCCTATTTCGAGGCTGACTTAAAGAAATATTTAAATACGATTAGAGTTCGCTTACGGGAATTTAGAACCAGTCGGTCATTTTTTCGGATTTCTGAGCCAAAAACCACGAATGGTTTGCTAGGTTCCAGAGATAATTTAGCCCGCTATGATCCCATCGAATTAACCGAAAAGCAAGCGATTATCATCGAAAAACTCAACTTTATTGATGAAATATTAAAACGATATTCAGAACCTGAGCCATCCTCCGTTTCCTTGATCCCGCTATCTGCCAATCAAGTGGCTCAAGCCAACGGCAATGCCAGAACGACAGCCAATGCCAAAACCTTATCCCAGTTGAAGCAGGCTAGCGTGAATCCCCAAAATGATGCATTAGAAACGGTATCGGATAAAACCGGGGTTGTGCCTCGGTCAATTCTGCGAACCGTCAACCGCCTACAGCGGGAACTTGATCCCAAAGCTGAAGAGGAAGTTGTCAAAAAGTTTCGCACGTCTCGCGACAAAACCTTAATTTCGATCAAGTTTATTCTCACGCTGATTATTGTTCCCATTTTAGCCCATCAGGTGGCTAAAACCTTTGTGGTTGGACCCATTGTTGACTCGTTTCGCTCAGAAAATGAGCCGGGTATTTTTTTAAATATTGACATGAAGGAAGAAGCCTTCACAGAACTCCAGCGGTTTGAAGAGGAACTGCACTTTAAAAGCTTATTGGGAATGGCACCAAAGTTATCCTCGGAAGAAATGGAAGAACGGCTGAGAGAAAAAGCCACTGAGCTAGCTGAAGATTATCAGTATCGCAGTTCTGATGCGATCAAGAATATCTTTTCTGACTTGATTTCTCTAGCTTTTTTTGCTGGAGTGATTGTTACTAGCAAAGCGGATTTTGTGGTCTTAAAATCGTTTATTGATGATATTGTATACGGACTCAGTGATAGCGCCAAAGCCTTTATCATTATTTTGTTTACCGATATGTTTGTCGGATTCCACTCTCCCCACGGTTGGGAAGTGATTCTGGCGGCAATTTCCCGACATTTCGGGATTCCGGAAAATCACGATTTTATCTTTTTGTTTATTGCCACTTTTCCGGTTATTCTCGATTCGGTGATTAAATATTGGATCTTCCGTTATCTGAACCGGATTTCACCATCAGCGGTGGCAACTTATCGAAATATGAATGAGTGATTTTGTCATACTCGCTTCGCGAGAAGCAAGCTACGTCATTTGTCCTCTGTAGAGTTCTGCCTTCTTGTACTAGCTCAAATAAAATGAGGCGATCACCCTCTCCAAAATATATCACGTTTATTCTGATAGGGTTACCACAAATTCTTCAGGTAACATTACGGGAACTGGCGATGCCACAAAATCAGCTATATTGCGTGTCAGGATAATGTCTAAACCGGTGGCAAGTGCAGCTTCACTTGTTACCGCATCTTCAAAATCTTTCATAGGGCTTTGCAACGCGGCTCTAATTACCTCATCCGTTATACTAGCTACTTGAATCCGTTCTAATAAAGTGGATAGTAGTTTCCGTGCCGTGTCATTTCCTATCTGACGACGCAAAATATAGAAAATGTTGGTTATGGCATGACCAGAAACATATCCCTCAACCTGCTCTTGAGTGACTGAATTTAAGGCTTGTGCGGAAGCCACAACAAAAGGTTGGCGTCGAGCGAGAACATCAAGTAAGACATCACTATCAAATAATACCCGTTTCACTGGTATTTTGTCTCCAGATAATCAATATAGGACTCTTTGGCATCCTCTGGACTTAGCTGAACAACACCCAGTAAACGTTGAGTCCAAGGATCAAGATCCGTCATTGGTGTTGCACTTAAGCTAGGAGACATGAGTGATAGCATTTCTTTTTGAATTGAAGCCAACAGAGACTGAACTAAACGCCAGCGATCGCTGATAGGTAATTGTAAGGCTTGGTTTTGCAATTTTTGCAATGTCATTGAATCTGTCTTTAAATAACTGGACTTTTTTAATTATAGCAGTAGACACATCGATTAGGACTTTCGGCACCATTGTAGAGACCGTCCATGTTTGGTCTCTACATAAATGATGTGTCCTATAATGCTGGGGAATCGAGCCGTTTAAAGTGCGACTCTTTACCCTGTCGATTGACTACAATGACATCTTCAGGCTCAAAGTTATCCAAAAAAGAACTAGATTGGGTGCTGATGAGAATTTGGGTATGATACGAAGCCTTACCAAACATCGCCGCTACAACATCTAGTTGCGGTGTGATCTTGGGTCCAAAGTGCAACAGAGATTGAGCGCGTCCCGACATAGCAATGTACTGTTGAAGTCGTCCAGCCATGATCTCATTCAGCAGCTTAAAAAACGAAACGAGGTTACTCTTACCGGCTCCGTTGGCTCCAATCAAGACATTTAAGGGGCGCAACTCCAGATCCATCGTTTTAATGGACTTGAAGCCGTTGAGAATGATTCGTTGCAGCATAATTATTCTTCTGCTTTTTCCACAGAAGGGGGTATTTGACTAGACACTTCATAAAAAGTTGTCGTGGGGGGCTTGACAAATAAATGAGACATCTTCTCCAAAATCTGTTGGTAAGCCTCATTTTGATTGTCCTCCATATCTTCGATATGATCCCAAAAGATAACGGCAATCCCTTTATCCGTTCCCGGTTCTCGCAGCATGTATGCCCCTTGGAATCCGTGAGTGTAGGTCGAGATGGCTTCTTCATAAAGCTGTTGGGCTTCTTCAAATTTACCGGGCTTAAATTCTCCGATCGCGACATACGCATACTTGTGTTTGAGGAAATCTAGAAATTCGCTCATGCTTACACTCCTTATTGATTAAGTCAACAACCAAGTATAAATGACCAAGGACATAAGACCAAGGACATAAGACCACTTCATATTGCCATCAATGTGGCAACTTTGTGCAGAAGTTGGGCAGGTTCTATGGGTTTGGGTAAGTAATCGTCAACGAGGGTGTTGAGATCGTGCTGTTCATCGGCTGAGAGTGAGGATGTGAGCAAAGCCAACACTTTAATGTGTGCTGTTGTCGTCTTATGGTGGAGATAATAGCTGATCTCATATCCGTCCATTGCCCATAACTGCCAATCCACAATCACGGCATGGGGTTGCAGCAGTTCAATTTGCCTCACAGCCGTCGAACTTTCGATCAGCCAAACTAGATGATAACCCGCCGCCGTGAGAATTTCACAGATGGCTGTCGCACTCGCTTCATTATTTTCGATTAAAACGATACTCCCTGGCTCCGAAGATCCCTTTTCCGATGGGGCGGGTGATTTGGTTCCTCCTGGAACAACTGATTGGATGGGCACGCAAACGGTAAAGATAGACCCTTTTCCCACAGTGGATTCAACGTCAATCGTACCGCCATGGAGTTCAACCAATTGTTGAGTCAGGGCTAGCCCTAAACCTGTACCTTCGTAGGTACGCTGATAGGTTTTCTCTAACTGCTGAAACTTTTGAAACATTAGGGGAATCTGTTCTTGGGGAATGCCAATCCCCGTGTCTTCGATTTGAAACACGGCTCGATTCTGTTCTCGCCAACCCCTTAAGGTGACTTGACCACCAGCCGGGGTAAATTTTATCGCATTTCCCAATAAGTTAAACAGAATTTGCCGGAGTCGGCGTGGATCAGCCTGAAAGCGATCCTTGGGGGTAGGGACTTGCCAATCGAGGATTAATTCGACTTGACCAATGCTGGCTTTTTCTTTTAAGGATCGTAAGGTTTGCTGGGCAAGATATCGCAGGGAAAATTCGTTGATATTTAAAACAGCTTTTCCCGCCTCTAATTGGGAAAAATCAAGAATATCGTTAATTAGTGCCAGTAAGTGTTCCCCATTCTCTTGGATGGTTTGTAAATAACGCCGTTGTTTCTCAGGGGATACAGTTTTGCTACCTCCCTCCCCCAATGACCAACGCAATAATGTTGCCGATAGTCCAATCACACAAGTCAGGGGCGTCCGCAACTCATGACTCATCGCCGCCAGAAATTCACTTTTGGCATGGTTCGCGGCTTGTGTGGCTTGCAGTGCATCCCGAAGTTCCTGGGTGCGCTCAATCACGCACTGTTCTAGGCTACTTTTTTGCTGGTGCAGTTGGGCATACAATTGAGCCTGGTAAATGGCAACAGCCAGGTGTTCGGCAATTTGCTTGAGAAACAGTTTTTCACTTTCTTGCCAGTGTCGGGGTGCAAAACATTGGTGGGCAATTAATAATCCCCACAGGCGGTTTTGAACAATAATCGGTGCGACTAACTTAGCTTTGACTTGGGTTTGTCGCAGCAGTTGGAGTAAACAGGGAGAATCTCTGTAGGCGACTTCAATATCATCAATCGCCCCAGTAAATCCTTGGTGATATTTGGTGCGACAGTTGGAAACATAGAGAGCGCAGTCTTTTTCCTCTCGCCAATTGAGAACTGAACGAATTTGATTAGAACGGCGGGCTTCATACGTGATACAACCCTCGTCCTGTTGTGAGGGAAGTGGTGAAGTTAGAGACTTGGCGTTCTCGAATTCATTGGTGACATCTGTGGCATTGTCACCCTCAATTTTATCGCCTTCATTCCTAAGGTTAGCCAAATGGCCGTCAAATTGATAGATTAATAATCGATCAACGTTCAAAAAATGGCGCACCTCATCGACAGCTGTGGAGAGGATAACGGGTAATTCTAGACTTTGACGGATGTGAGTGGTAACCTGGTGAACCAGCCGTTCCTGTTCAACCTGTTGGCGTAGCGCTGCTTCAATGGGTTGACCAACCTCACAGTAAGGATGGATGGGTTCGTTGCTGATGGGATTAGCGGTGAGTATGTCCATCAACAATAGGGTAAATTCACTCTGGATTGTTCCTTGGTTCGGTTCTGGATAGGTTTGGACAAGCTTGAAGACATGCAGAATCTGGGGTTGGCGGGTGAACTGTTGAGTGAGCCCGTCGAGAAAACCTGCGATCGCGTCTGACTCAAAGGTTAACCCAACCTGATACAGGCTGGAATGGAAATTTGCCTCCGCTTCTCCTTGTGACTCAATCGGAGTCGCGATTAGCAAGGCGCGGAACCCTGGAGATACCAGCAGTGTAAATCGTTGTACCTGTTGCTCTAGACTCACAGATACACTGGACAAGTCGTGCGATCGCAAGAGTACAGCTTCCCTACCAATTTTTATCTGCATCTGCTGCAATACCTCTTGCAGCCGCTCGAACATTGATAATGGCAACGTTCGGCTAAACCTTGGATTTCCCAATATCGCCATGAGTTTGGTCTAGTTTAAGCAAGTGACAATGCTTCACCTCTGATTCGGTGTAAGCAGAGCCTCTATTCGATGCTATCCAAGATATAGGGACTTATTTATAATATCTTTCTTAAGATTTCTAGTATTTTATACTCTATCGATCATGGTATCCTCTTGTAAAGGGCATCCGCTTTTGTCGGTAGGTATCATGTTTACCTCTGTCGGCTATCACTTACCTACTGGAGCCAGATGGAAAGATCCCTTTGGAGTAAATCTTGTAACCTTAGGATGTCTTCACGGTACATCTCAATTAGCTGCTGACGTATTTCCTGTGGCAGCTTCGGCGGTTGCTCTAAGTTTTTGTTTCGTAGATCTACGTATATCTTATATATCTTATTCGACCATCCTTGAGAAAGAATTGGGGATAAGCTATGGTAAATTGGCTTGACTTTATTTATAAAACTATCTATTTTTCTATTTCTCGGCATACCTCCTTTATTCGCAGAACCAAAAGATTTATTAATAGTAAAACTCGAGTCAATTTCTAGAAAATTAAATATGTCTTCCATTAATACATCAGGCTTATCTTTTAAATCTTGGAACAAACCTATCTTTATCTGTTTATGGCAATTAACTTAGCGTTAGGAATATGATATTGTATACGTTCAGCAGCCTGAGGATGAGTCAGATGGCTCGTCGAAGCTTCACCAATAGCTATTTCATCAGAAGTCCCTTGAAATAAAGCTTTATAATCCTCTAAAGTAGGGATAGGATAATCTTTCGTTCCATTTTTTGAGAAAAAATGCGGCTCTTTCCGAGGACTCATATAAACTTGAGTATGTTGTTTGAGATAATGATAAATTGTTGTCGTTCCAGCTTTCTCCGCACCGATAACTAAAAAGTTAGGTAATGTCATACAATACACTCACTCGCTAGATGAATACGCATAAAATACCACAGGATCTCTGAAAAGACTATGCATCGGATTGCTGCGACACCGGGAGGATGGAATCCACAAGCTGAAGGGGTTATTTTTATTGAACAGACACCTGCGCCAATCGTTTTGATTACAGCCGCCGACACCGATATTCAAACCTTGGCGGCGTCAATGGCTCATTTACCCCCAGATTTCCCGGCGATTCGAGCCGTTAACCTCCTCCAATTGCAGCAGGAATTAACGATTGACACCTACACCGAACAGGTGTTAAATCAGGCAGAAGTTATTATTATCCGGCTTTTGGGTGGATCTGCCTACTGGTCTTATGGATTGGAAGTTGTGCAGACAACTGTAGAACAAACAGGGGCAAACTTAATCCTATTGCCAGGAGATGATCGTCCAGATCCCAATTTAGTTAGTCATTCTACCATTTCCTTAACCGCCGTTCATCAGCTATGGCGCTATTTTATCGAAGGGGGTGTGGAGAATTGTACCAACGCCCTGAAATTTGTTGCTGATTTGTGCTTGAGAAAAACTTATGAGCCTCTACCTCCTAAACCTGTACCGCGTGTAGGGATTTATGGATGGGGAGACGGAACGAATGAAGCGCTTACTACAAACTCTAACGTGGGGATTCTGTTTTATCGCGCTCATTATTTAGCGGGAAATACATCACCCATTGATGCACTTTGTCAAGGGTTAGTTGAACAACAGTTGCATCCTGTGCCAGTATTTGTCTCGTCGTTACGTGATCCGGAGGTACAGGCGGAAGTATTATCCTATTTCCAACCCAAAGATGATGCGAAAATTGAGGTGTTACTGAATACAACAAGTTTCTCTGTTGCTAAATTAATAGATAATGAACAACCTGGGTTGGAGTTATGGCAACGTTTGGATGTACCTGTACTGCAAGTCATTTTTAGTGGCGGGACAAAGGAACAATGGCAGGAACAATTTCAGGGATTAACTCCAAGAGATACGGCAATGAATGTAGCCTTGCCAGAAGTGGATGGACGCATTATTACTCGTGCGGTTTCATTCAAGGCAGTACAAACCTGGAATCCGCTGCTGGAAACGGATGTCGTGGTTTATGAATCAGTGCGCGATCGCATTAATTTTGTCACTCAGTTAGCCGCGAATTGGGTAAAATTGCGCCAAACTCCGCCAGCAGAACGGCGTATTGCCCTGATCTTAGCTAATTATCCTAACCGAGATGGACGCCTCGCTAATGGTGTGGGGCTTGATACGCCGGCAAGCTGTGTGGAAATGCTCAAGGCGTTGCAAGGGGCGGGGTATCAGGTAGACGATAGTCCAGAAACAGGGGATGAACTGATCCAGCGCTTAACCACGGGGGTAACCAATGATCCCGAAGGATGGGAATTACGTCCGGTTCAACAGGGGTTATCTGAACAAGATTATCGAGATTATTTTGATACGTTACCGTTAGCGGTACAACAAGGCATCTGTAACCGTTGGCATAAAGAAACTCAAAACCAGATTCCAGATGAGCGAAGCGAAGAGTCAAAACTCAGTCAGGGCGGGTTTTGGATGAACGTTATTATCAATAGCGACACGAAAGTTCCTAAACCCGCCCCTACACAATCAACAATCAACAATCAGCAATCAACAATTCCCATTCCGGGAATCCAACTGGGTAATATTTTTGTCGGAATTCAACCGTCGCGGGGTTATGATAGTGACCCAGCTTTAAATTATCACGCGCCGGATTTAGAACCAACACCCGCTTATTTAGCCTTTTATTATTGGCTGCGACAGAAATTCGGGGCGCATGCGGTAGTACATCTGGGAAAACATGGAAATTTGGAATGGTTACCAGGGAAAAGTTTGGCACTCTCTGAAACTTGTTATCCAGAAGTCGCCTTAGGGACAATGCCCCATTTATACCCCTTCATTGTCAATGATCCAGGGGAAGGGTCTCAAGCGAAACGGCGATCGCAGGCTGTGATTATTGACCACCTGACGCCACCGATGACTCGCGCTGAACTCTATGATGCTTTGCAACAGCTTGAAGGGTTAGTGGATGAATATTACGAAGCGCAAAGCTTAGATCCCTCTCGCCTACCGATTATCCGCGATCGCATTACTCAACTGGTTATCCAAGAAAACCTGCACCAAGATTTGGGATTTGAGGATGGGGTGGAACGTCTAGAAGCAGAGGCTGTAGGGGCGGGTTTTACCGATAACGTTCTGTCGATGTCGAATAGCTTGACTAAACCCGCCCTTCTAGGGGAAGCAGGAAAAGCGAATCTTTTAACTCAAGTCGATAGCTACCTGTGTGAATTAAAAGAAGCTCAAATTCGGGATGGGTTACATATATTAGGACAGTGTCCTCAGGGGCGACTATTGCGAGACTTAACTGTGGCAATTGCCCGTCATCCGGGGAAGGGGCGCTTGGGGTTAACTCGTGCGATCGCGCAAGATTGGGGATGGGACTTTGATCCACTGACTCCAGAGGGGGAAAATAAGAGACACGCGATCGCGCAATTGGAAGCCCAAGCGTCTCAATTTGTCGAATCTCTAATCTTATCAAAGGCAGAAGGAAAGGGTCAAAACCATGCCAATGAAGGCGGCGAAGGGTCAACACTTAGTCAGGGCGGGTTTTGTACAAAGGTTACTCTCAATAGCGACACAAAAATTCCTAAACCCGCCCCTACAGACGCGCCATGGCACGTCTCTACACTTAATGCCCTAATCGGACAACAAACGCAACAGGAATTAGACTGGATTCGCGATCGCCTTTTACCCGCCTTAACCCAAACCTGCCAAGAAATCACTCATCTGTTGCAGGGATTAGACGGGCGCTATGTCGAGAGTGGGGCGGCGGGTGCGCCAACGAGAGGACGCCCGGAAGTATTACCCACAGGGCGCAATTTTTACTCCGTTGATATCCGTGCGATTCCTACCGAAACGGCGTGGGATGTGGGACGAAAGGCGGCGGAAGCGGTGATTGAACGCTATACCCAGGATAATGGGGAGTATCCAAAAACACTGGCATTATCCGTATGGGGAACGTCAGCCATGAGAACTGGGGGCGATGATCTGGCGCAAGCGCTGGCGTTGTTGGGGGTGCAACCAATTTGGGATCGCCCGTCACGTCGGGTGGTGGATTTTGAAATTCTGCCCCTGTCGGTGTTAGGACGTCCGCGTGTGGATGTGACGCTGCGGATATCGGGCTTTTTTCGCGATGCTTTCCCTAATTTAATTGATTTATTTTACAATGCCGTGGTTGCTGTGGCGGCATTGAATGAATCCCCGGAAGACAATCCCTTGGCGGCGCAAGTGAAACAGGAAACAGCGTTCTGGTGTGAAGCGGGATTGAGTGAACAAGAGGCACAGATGCGATCGCACTATCGGATATTTGGCTCGAAACCGGGGGCGTATGGCGCGGGGTTACAGGGATTGATTGAGGCGCAAAATTGGCAGAATGAACAGGATTTGGCGCGGGCGTATATGAATTGGAGTAGTTATGCGTACTGTGGTACATCTTCCCCAAATCAAGAGGGGGTTGCTGCGCCGGAAGCCTTTGCCCAACGCCTGAAACAATTGCAAGTCGTGTTACATAATCAGGATAATCGGGAGCATGATTTACTGGATTCTGATGATTATTATCAGTTTCAAGGGGGATTAACTGCATCGGTGCGGGCGCTGACGGGTAAGAATCCGCAAACCTATTTTGGCGATAATTCAATTCCCGAAAACCCCAAGGTGCGGCGGCTACAGGAGGAAATTGCCCGCGTTTATCGTTCTCGTGTGGTGAATCCCAAATGGATTGAAGGGGTAATGCGCCACGGCTATAAAGGGGCGTTTGAAATGGCGGCGACGGTGGATTATTTGTTTGCCTATGATGCGACAGCCAATTGTGTGGCAGATTATATGTATCAAGGGGTGACGGAGGCTTATTTGTTGGATGAACAGGTGCAAGAGTTTATCCAGCAAAAGAATCCCTGGGCGATGCGAGATATGGCAGAACGCTTACTGGAGGCGCATCAGCGATCGCTGTGGCAATCGGCTCAACCTGAGATACTGGAGAAATTAAGAGCGATCGCTCTGCAAGCAGAAGGGGCGATTGAAGCGGGGAGTGATCCGAACTTGATGGATGATAGGACAATAAGCTAACTTTATAACCTATTTTCCGTTATCCAAAATTAGCTAATGTGACACTTCAAGGGGTGGAATGCGGATTGCAAACAGTCCGACTTGACTTGGTTAGGATATATCCAGGATTAGAAAACTCAATTATTGAAGCGTTGCTGAATGGACTGAATAACAGCAGCGTTTTTTGTTTCATAAATTACAGAAATTAAATCAGGAGTTATCCGAAAATCTAGGCAAATCTACCCAGAAGTGGGCAAACCTAGACAAAACAAGGGGTAAATAACTGTAACTAAATCTTTGGACAGAATTGGACATTCAGGAAGCAATCCGGATGATGTCTAACAATATCCAATGTTGTCTAGCGTTGTCCAAGTGTTGTAGAACGGCTAATCTATCGATGTGACAGTTAAACGGGTGGAACACGAACTGCAAACAGTTTCTGCTCAGTTAGATACCATTTGTATAGATAGGATTAGAAAACTCAATGCTGGGGCGTTGCTGAATGGACTGAATAAACAGCAGCGTCTTTTTTTGTATTTTTTTTGTATTGTTTGTGTATCCAATACTACAGAATTATAGCAAAAAATTTGTATCTATAGCTATTAACTTCAGCATTGCTCTTCAAGAGTTGGGCAAGTCATAAGCTTTCCTTGATATGCTACCTTGCTGGAAGCGTAAAGATTTTACACAAATCGTAGTAAAAAGAACAGACAGCGTTTTAATCTAGGATCAGACCAACCGTTCAGATGGGTACCTGTAAGCTTCTCTGGTTAAATCGAAGTAACCGATAAACACAGTCGCTTACTTGGTTATGTCACCTATTTGTAAACCTACATGGAGGCGTGGCATTATTTTCCGATGATCATCTTGGATTGAACGGGAGAGGAACGCCACGAAGAACAATGATTCGGTCATTTAGTGTGCATCCCCAGTCCATTCCCAAAGTCAAACAAGCTTGGCGCGATAAGAGTCATGGACGCGATCGCGAACTGGCGGAAGCCCTAGGACTATCGTTAGATACCCTAAATCACTTTCTCAAGGGACAACCCGTTAAAGGACTAAACTTTGTCGAACTTTGTCAAGTCTTAGAATTGGACTGGCAGGATGTGGCTGGTTTAGATAGCCAGCAGAATCTAGTTTTTGACTCACCGATTGAAGTGGGTGAGTTTCTGGCTTACTCCTACAGCCATGAGGTGAGTGCTGTTGACCAAGCATTACAAACACTGGTGAGAACACTCTGCCAACTATTGGGTCGCCTCACCCGCAAAGTCGGGAATTTGCTTCGTGCGGATCGCACCAGTATTTTTTTATTGGATCAAGAACGACAAGAATTGGGTTCACTGATTGCTGAGGATGGAGACGGTGGTAGTCTGTTGATCGATATTCCGGCTAATAAAGGAATTGCTAGTCTCGCCGCCTTTTCCTTAAAAGTGATTAACATTCCCTTTGATGTCTATGATGATCCGCGCTCCGAGATGGCGCAGAAGACGGATCGTCGTACCGGATACCGCACCTATACCATTTTGGCTTGGCCCCTACTAAACGACAAACAAGATCTCGTGGCGGTGGTGCAATTAATCAATAAATTAAAGTCCAACTACCAACCGCAAGATGATCTAGTCAAGAAGATTGATCCTCGTGGTTTTACCCGAGATGATGAAGTCCTATTTGCCAAGTTTGCCCCTTCGATTCTCCAGATTTTAGAACGATGTCAATTTTGTTATCAACTTGCCCAAAAACTCCGGGAAACGACGGATATTCAACCCGGTAGTTTGCGAGAAATTGAATTGGTCGAGCAACTTCAGCGACAAGAACGACAGTTACAGAAGAATCTTCAACGGCTCTAGAGGAAGCGGGGGAAGCTGGGGCAGCTGGGGCAGCTGGGGCAGCAGAGGCAGCAGAGGGAAAAGAGGCAGCAGAGGGAAAAGAGGCGTTCCGATAAAACATCTTTTGTAGGGGCGGGTTTTACTGCTAACATTTCGTTTTCACCCTAATGTAACTAAACCCGCCCCGACCTAACCGTTCAATTATCGCAAATGACGCATGACCAATGACAAAGTTCGTGATTGCGAACTAGGATTGTAGTGTCTCTGGGTCCGGGAAATGCTGCCATTCCATCATGATCACCGGGTACAGGATTCCCATCGCTCATGATATCCCCAGTTTTTGAGAAGGCTTTATAGGTAAATCCGGGTGGTAAGTCCAATAAACCTCTGGGGTCAGGAACAAGAGACCCAAAACCTACTCCATTTGTGGATTGACCACGGGTTACTCTGGCATAAAAGGCTTCCAGAGGGGAAACCATAAATGCTCCGGCGGCGCTCGCGCCTGCCAATGTCAGAAAACTACGTCGGGATAACGCCACTGTCTTCCCCCAAAAAGTTACATCCAAATTTTACTCTAAGTCGTCAGACACAATTAAACTTAAGCATGAGGACAAGGGAACAGGGAACAGTAAGGATTTGATGCTTGTTAACATTTATTAGTACAGTGGGCATAATTTATGTCTTAGTAATGAAGTTAGCTACGAGTAAATTAATTTATGTTTAAGTTTAAATTAACTAAAGTCAGAAATTTATAAAATCCGTTGGCATCATCATCGATTATTTAATCTGTTGGTAAAATCGAGTTAATTATAACTCAAATTCAATTTACTTAACTTTTTTTAATCATCGAAATACTAAAAACCGAGTAATAGTCCTGAAAGCTGGATAAATCTGAGTAGTTAGTAATGTAACTCTAGTGCATTTAATTCTCTGGGTATGAAATTTTCTTCCCTGATTCCAGAAAAAAAAAATCAGTTCAGTGCAGGATTATTATTGCTAGTTTTTTTCGGATCTGGATGTAATAATCAATTCGATGAATTAGCCACACAGACTTGCACTGAGGCAGAATTAGCTGTTGCTGAAGCCCAGCAGCAATTTGATCAAGTTGAGGAGAAATTAGCTAGATCAAGTCAGTCAGATATTCAGACGGTTGATACATCGGTATTGCAAGAGCTGAAAGAAACCCAAGAGTACGCTTTTGAGATTTGCGAACAAGGAGGATAGTTAAAAAGGAGGGTAGGAATATAGGTACTCTAAGTATTTGTGAATATTTTTTTATGGTGCAACCCTAACTATTTTCTGATTAAAATTCAATTTCAAAGACTGTATTATTAGCTTTCTTTATTTCCAGCTTGCCATTAAGCTGTGCTACTAAAGCGCGGACTAATTGCAAGCCCAAGCTTTTGGGTGAATTAAAGTCGATCGATTCAAGTGGTGTTGGCTTGTTATTGCCCACAATCAATTTATTTTTTGAATTATCTTTTTTATTTGAATAAATCTCAATCCATATATGACCTTTAGAATTGTTTGACTTAAAGGCATGTTTTAAGGCGTTAGAGATTAGCTCGTTGAGAATTAATCCGCAATAAATAGCGGTTGCTAGATCAAGATTTAAGTCTTGGTCTATATTAAGGTGTAGGCTAATAGATTCGGGATGAATAGCATAGGTTTGAATCAAATGATAGGTAAGATTTTCAATATAATTGAGAAAATTAATCCGCTGCAAGTGTTCAAATTGATAGAGTTCTTCATGGATAAGAGCCATTGATTTGATTCGGTTCTGGCTGGCTTGAAAGAGGGAAAAAATCTCAGGGTCATCAATTTGCTGTGATTGGAGATCAAGCAGGCTAGAGACAAGTTGTAGGTTATTTTTGACCCGATGGTGAATTTCTTGGAACAGTACTTCCTTTTGCTGTAAGGAAATCTTAAGCTGATCCTCGATGTGTTTGCGATCGCTAATATCCATTGCCGCGCAGGTAATTCCCTCTATGTCTCCGATTGAGTTGCGTAAGGGTTCGACGGTCAAATCGTAGTATCGAAGTTCACCATTAATGGTGAGGGAGACTTCCTCTCGCACTCCTACCCCACTAGTCAGTACACGCTGCTTGATGGAGATTAAACGTTGCGCTTCCTGGGGTGCTAGGAGTTCGCTGTCGGTTTTTCCCAAGATAGTATCCGCTTCGCTATCAGGAACCGCATTATAAACCCAAGTGTAGCGTAACTCCTGATCTTGATTAAACACCACCAATGGTGCATGTTTCAGCGCCGTGCGAAAGCGGGTTTCACTTTGCCGGAGTGCTTCTTCTACCTGCTGACGTTCTCTCAATTCACGTTGTAACTTAGCATACAATTGGGCTTGATGAATCGCGATCGCACAATGATCGGCAATGGCTTGGATAAACTCAATATCCTCTCGGTTCCATTCCCGTGCCTGATCACACTGGTGTAGACTAATCCCGCCAATATAGGAATTTTGGTAAAGCAACGGCACAATCAAAATAGCGCAGATTTCACATTCCTGCGCCGCCTCGATTAACACATCGGGAAAATTGGGAGTAATTTGCGGGACAACCACAGGCTGACCCTGGCTCAATTCCTTGTGGTAATATCGATAAAAATCACAGTAGACCCCCAAAATACTCTCCCGTTGGGCGGTCGCTTCTGAAACATGATCTGCCGTCATTTGCGACTCACCATCCGGTCGAAAAATCAAACAGCGACTGACATTAAGTGTTTCATGGAGTTGATCGACCGTGGTTTGGAGAATATCTTCCAACACCAGTGTACCGCGCATCGCTTGCACAATTTGGTTGAGTAATGTCTGTCGGGAGACTTGGCGTCGCAGTTCAATGAGTTCCTGTTCTAATGCGGTAATATGGGTTGGGTGAGAAGAGTTTACCTGTAGGTGAGAGTGAGATGGCTGCTCGACGGACATGGTTCTCCTTAGGGGAAGGATGTTACAGAAAAAATTTGATCCTAGTTCATTAAAGGAGGATGAACTACAGCGACTTCAACGAAGTAAGTCGCTGTTTCTGACGCTTCTTCGCCGATGGCTGCTTCATGCTTGGAGCAATTAGTAGAGCTAGGCGACTCTGCGTCTAAAGAGGCTCGTTCCAAACCCCTTGCCCAGATTTCATTGACTTGGGCGGCATTAACATCTCTGTCCTCAACATGGTTGCAGTCGGGATTAGAGCAGACATGAACTCTATCAGCCAAAGTCTTAGGCGTTAATTCCCAACATTTAGCACACCGTTGAGTTGGCTTGAGCGTTCTAGTTGGTGACTCGACATAGAATCCGCCCGCTTCAGCAGCTTTATAAGTCAGCAAATCGCCGACTATACCAAACCCAACGTCAAGAATAGACCGATTTAATCCGGCTTTCTGTTTCTTGCGCTTACCCTTCTTGGCTTTTCGGGTCATGCCTTTAACGTTTAACTGCTCTCCAGCAATTAGGCTATTACCGCTAACTATCTCGCTGGTTGTTTTGTGCAGCCAGTCTTCTCGTTGTCGGGCTATCTTACCCTGAAGCTTAGAAATCCGCTTTCGTTCTTTTTTCCATCGTCTCGAACCCTTAACTTTTTTGTTCCTATTAGGTGGTCTCTTGCGTCTTAACCGCTTTGAGGCTACCTTAACTTTCTTGTGTCCCTCCTTAATAAAATCGGGTTTAGCAATTTTCTCGCCAGTTGAAAGCGTTACTGCGTCTTGGCAACCTAAATCTATTCCAATTGAACCTGTACCTGTTTGGCGAGTCGGGTTGCACTGTACGGTAATTGACGCATACCACTTACCGTTCCTAAAAAAGATTGTGCAGGTTGTTGGAGTTCCCCAAGTTCTAGCTTGACCCCGCATTTGAATCTTTAAACCAAGGTCTCTCAGTTC
>NZ_JAVKBY010000091.1:0-8452 GCF_040222985.1 Coleofasciculus sp. F4-SAH-05 | reverse complement strand
TCCCTCGACAGATTCTTCTAATCTGGGATTATTGGGTAAAATGGCAACTACCGCTTGTCTATTTGAACCGTTTCGTAATGCCCCTACTGTAGCCGAAATACACGGTTGCTTATTGAAATTGTATTCGCTACGAGCTGAACTTTTGAGACAGGCACGACGGGAGAAACGTTCTGTGTCCGAGGACGAGTTACCCCTTTTGTGGATTCTATCGCCCTCTTGTTCTCAACGGTTACTCAACGGGTTTGGTGCCAAGTTGAATGAGTCGGAGAATTGGGGAGAAGGGGTTTACTTCTTACCGGAGTTTCAGAGAACCGCACTGGTAGCGATTAACCAATTACCCGTAAGTCAAGATACACTGTGGTTAAGAGTATTAGGAAAAAGGAGAACACAGCAACAAGCAATTGAGGAGTTACTTGAGTTGCCCCAAGAAAGTCCATTGCGGCGGAATATACTGGAAATACTAGCCAATTGGCGCATTAATGTGGGCAGGAGTGAAAGGTTAAGTAATGCAGATCGGGAGTTAATTATGAATTTATCACCAGCGTATTTTAAATGGCGGGAAGAGGCTGTCTTAGAAGGCAGACAAGAAGGACAGCGACTCATGGTGGAAAACTTCCTCCGAGTGCGGTTTGGTGAGATTAATGCCGAATTAGAAGCGATCATCGCACCGATGTTACAGTTACCGCCAGAGGTGTTAACTCGTCTACTGTTTAGCCTTTCTAAGCAGGAGTTATTACTGTGGTTTGGCGAGGGTTCTGGGCGAGATTTGAGATTCGGCGAAGGTAAGCGGGAAAAGGTGGAGAACCTGCTGAGAGTAAGGTTTGGTGAAGTTGATGCGGAATTAGCCGACAAAATCGCAGCCATGTTAGAGTTACCTCATCAAGAGTTGACTCCTTTGCTATTGACGCTTTCTCGTCAGGAATTATTAGAACGGTTTGCTGGGTAGGGATAAATCCCTGGATAGGTGAAAATGGGGACGTAGAGACGCGCCATGGCGCGTCTCTACATTGCATAACCTCAACCTCGTAAGACATAGAGGGTAGTGAAGGCGCACTCAACCCAAACGTGAACGTAAACTGATGCATTACCAAAAGCCAACAGAAAAACGTCAAACCTATTTTCTCAAGCCAACCTTAGCTTCTCGGCAATGGTTGGTTTATTCCTGCCATGCTGTAATCACTATCTTCAGCAGCGTTTTCATAGTTGCTGTGGGACAAGATCAGGGGTTATCCCTACCAAAACGCGCTGGAGAAATAGCGCCGATAAAGATCGCCCAAACCGACAAACGCGCTGAAGCCGAACGACTGTCTGACGAAGGATGGCAACTGTTTCAACAAGGGACAGCCGAATCACTGCAACAAGCGATTTAAAAATGGGAAGCAGCGCTTCCTCTGTGGCGTGAGGTGGGGGATCAATCAAAAGAGGCTTTGATTTATCTGCTACTGGGTAGAACTCATGATTTATTAGGATTCAAGCAAAAAGCTCTAGATTATTATAATCAAGCCTTACCTCTTTATCGAAAACTAGAAGATCGCGCCAGGGAAGCAATAACCCTGAATAATATTGGTGCTGTCTATTCAGCTTTAGGAGAAAAACAACAGGCATTAGAGTACTACCAACAGGCTTTATCCTTAAGACGGGCGGTGAGCGATCGCGCCGGGGAAGTAATAACGCTGAATAATATTGGTATTGTTTATTCAGATTTAGGAGAGAAACAACAGGCATTAGAGTACTACCAACAGGCTTTACCCTTAAGACGGGCGGTGGGCGATCGCACCCAAGCAGCAGAAACCCTCTCCAATATCGCCTACATAGAAAGCAACCGAGGCAATCTCCAACAAGCGTTAACTCAAATGCAAGCCTCGATTGAGATTATCGAAGATTTACGGACTAAAGTAGCTAGTCCTGAACTACGTCAAACCTATTTCGCCACGGTACAAAGTTATTACGAATTCTACATCGATCTCCTGATGCAACTGCATCAACAAAATCCTTCTCAAGATTACGATAAACTAGCCTTCCACGCCAGCGAACGTTCTCGCGCCAGAACGCTATTAGAATTACTCACCGAAGCCAATGCCAATATCCGAGAAGGTGTAGATCCTGACTTACTCCAACAAGAACAAACCTTAAACGCTAAACTCGATGCGACGGAAAAACAACGGATTGAAATATATAGTAATCCTGAATCAACTCCAGCCCAGAAAACCGCTATTGAACAACAACGACAACAACTTTTAGCTGATTATCAACAACTGCAAGACCAAATCCGGGCGACAAGTCCACAATATGCCGCCCTGAAATATCCCCAACCCCTAACCTTAGAACAAGTTCAACAACAGATTCTGGATGAGGATACTATTTTATTACAGTATTCCTTAGGTGAAAACAATAGTTATCTCTGGGCAGTAACCAAAGATAGCTTAACCAGTTATCAACTCCCTGCCAGAGATGAAATCGAAGCCTTCGCCCGCCGCTTCTATAACCTCTTACAAATTCCCGGTTATGAAATTGGCAATCCCAGAGGCATTGCTAAGGTTGTCCCCCGTAATAATTTAAATTCCGTGGCACAACTGAGTAAACTCCTGTTCGGACAAGTGGCTGAACAATTAACTAAAAAACGCATCGTCGTTGTTGCGGATGGGGCATTAAAATACATTCCCTTTGCCGCTTTAGCCACACCCGAAACTGCCGATACCGATACTCCCGTTCCCTTAATTAATCAATACGAACTGGTCAACTTACCCTCCAGTTCCACCTTAGGGATTATTCGTGACCAAATTAACGGACGCCAGGAAGCGCCCAAACAATTAGCGATTCTGGCTGACCCGGTTTTCACGGATAATGATAACCGCCTGAAAACTCCCTCAAATCAAGGCACAGAAACAACTTTAAATCAAGCGTTACTTAATCGTTCTGTTCGCGTTTCTGACATTAACTTAAATCGTCTTCCTGGCACTCGTACTGAAGCCGAAGCCATTCTAAATTTAGTCGCATCAGCCACCCAAGTTAACGCCTTTGACTTTGATGCCAATCGTGACTTTATCGACAATCCCCAACTGAGAGATTATCAGATCATTCATTTAGCCACTCACGGTATTCTCAATAGTGAAGCACCCGAATTATCGGGTGTGGTGTTATCGTTAGTGGATCAACAAGGAAATTCCCAAAATGGCTTTTTACGACTCCACGATATCTTTAATCTGAATCTGCCAGCGGAATTAGTGGTATTAAGTGCTTGTCAAACGGGATTAGGAGAAGAAATTCGAGGCGAAGGATTAGTGGGGTTGACGCGAGGGTTTATGTATGCAGGTGCGCCGCGTTTAGTGGTGAGTTTGTGGAATGTGGATGATGCAGCAACGGCGGAGTTTATGACTCGATTTTATCGTTTACTGT
This sequence comes from Coleofasciculus sp. F4-SAH-05, assembly GCF_040222985.1. Lineage (NCBI taxonomy): Bacteria > Bacillati > Cyanobacteriota > Cyanophyceae > Coleofasciculales > Coleofasciculaceae > Coleofasciculus > Coleofasciculus sp. F4-SAH-05. Next base: position 5,056 of record NZ_JAVKBY010000091.1, on the reverse strand, counting down.
TAGATGATGGATTGAAGCCTGCCCAAGCGTTGCGGGAAACTCAGTTGCAAATGCAGCGAGAAACTCAATGGAAATCTCCCTATTATTGGGCAGCGTTTACGTTGCAAGGCGAGTGGAATTAAATCTCTCTAAAAGTAGGGTGCGTTAGCGCAGCGTAACGCACCGAAATATTGCCATACCGAACGGAAACATGGTGCGTTACGGCGCTTATGTATTGAGATGATAAACGTTAATCCTCAAATTCGCCTAACGCACCCTACGGCACACCTTATTTGATGGCAACATGGTGCGTTACGGCGCTTATATATTGAGATGATAAACGTTAATCCTAAAATTTGCCTAACGCACCCTACGGCACACCTTATTTGATAGCAACATGGTGCGTTACGGCGCTTATGTATTGAGATGGTGAACGTTAATCCTCAAATTCGCCTAACGCACCCTACGATTACGACTGTTGATAAGAGTGGTTAAACCACGTTAAACGTAATCGAAAGCGCTGCCATTTGTGAGGTGCGAATCCGCCGCCTCACTCCTACTTGTGCGCCTCGACTAACATCATCAACTAAATCATTAATTATCTCCAATGAGTCCTCTCCCCGCGTCGAAATTATCCCCCTTTTACCTCTGGCAAGGCTACGCAGTTTGAGTAAGGCTTTAGTTAAGGGTTGATCACTGGCGACAATTAAGACTTCGCCCAAGCCAGCCTCTTCCGCTACCAAGACAAATTCATCTATGTTGGGATTGGGAATTAACAGCGTTTGATTGGGCTTAATCCGGGTGGCATTATCCGGATCTTGCCGTGCGTTTTCCTGAAATTCATTAGGAAATAAAACCGTAATTCCGGCAGTTGGATCAACCAACATAATTCCTAAATGTAAATCCTTCTCTTCCCGATTCGTAACTCGAAACTGAATCACTTCTAAGGCTGGATAAAATAAACCTAAACTATCCACAGGTGGCATTTTATCCGGTGTTTCTAATGACAATTGCTGCTGATACTCATCGGTCATCCGACTTCGTTGATTGCGACTATTCGGTGGAACCTCTACCAGGGGGAGTTGGGTGGAAAGGAATCGCATATCCCGTTCAATTCCCGCGATCGCACTTTCCACATCATGGTTATTCTGCCATAATGTTTGGGTGAGTAGATAGGTAAACGCTCCCGCATGAAATCCGGGAAAGGGATAGTCCGCCGCGAATTGTTCCCGTTGGGCTGAAGCAATCACCGCGCCAGTGGCGACGCCTTGCTGATACAATTTGATCAAGTCTTCAGGGGATAGATTCAGCCGTTTTAGCCATTGTTGTTGATACTCGACTTCTTCCGGACTAATCCGGAAATCCACGCCCCCAGGAATCGCCCGGATTTTCACATTTCCCCGGGTTCCGCCCCCCGAATGACAACTATCCAGCACCACAGTAACGTTGTCGGTTTTCTGCTTCAGGGCAAACATGAGTAAAAATAGGGTATGTCCAGTAATTTCATTGACAAACCCTTCCTCGGCTTGCCAATGTTCATTCGCCGGAACAAAGGAACTATTCAGGGGATAAGTCGGATCAATGGGATTGGGATCAATGACTTGTGAACCATGTCCCGAAAAATGAAACACTACCACATCTCCGGGTTTGGCTTGCTGAATTAAATGGGTTTCAAAGGCGGTTAAAATGCCATCACGAGTCGCCTCGGTATCCGTAACTGTCTTGATATCCTCCGGCTGGAACCCGAAGCGATTAATCAGGAGTTGTTCCTGTAAGCGAACATCATTGACGCATCCAGAGAGGCTAGTGCAGCGCGGCAAAAATACAAGAGCCGCTTCGTAGATACGATGAAGCAGGGGGAGCAGAGGGAGCTGGGGAAGCTGGGGGAGATATTAGCTGTTCAGTTATTTCTGCTTTCTTGCACTAGTAAAGCGATCGCTATTGGTGGGATACTGGTTAATCCCCACTAACAGGGCAAGTTTGCGGGAGGTGCTTTGGGCTAAGACTTTACCATAGCGTAAGGATTGGCGCTGTAAATCCAGTTGGTTTAAACCGATGGTTGCTAAAGCCGAGGTAGCAAATTGGATAAACTGACGACGCTTCATAGATGTCATAAATTTATGATCATAGCGATATATCTCTCAACCTGAGAGACTCATGCAGAATGATGTTGGGGGACAATACAAGTTAACCTGACAATGCGCCTAACGCACGATGGCGGCATGGCACAGCTAAAATTGTGGATTAGATTTGTCGATTTTATGGGCGCACGCCATGCGCCCCTACTGTCGTGGCACAGCTAAAATAGGGTTTTGTTTGTAGTAAGCACGAAGAGTGCTATAAAGCTTAGCTGGAGAGGGCTGAGGTTCCCTCACTACGAACCAATTCTAATTCATCAAATAAGGTGTGCCATGCCCCTACAATGATGAATTAGATGATAGATTAAAGATGTCCCCGGATTGACGTGCGACTATAAAAATTGTAAGATTTCAAGCATGGCACAGCTAAACAAGTGGAATCAATTGTAGGTTATTTTGACGTCAGGAAATCTCAGCAAATATAGGCTAAAGCCCTTACTAAGAACCCAACTTTGCGCTTTGTCTTTGGGTATCGTTTGCTTCTGTACCCCCCCGGCTGGCGCTCAAATGTCTCATCTGCTGACACAGGCGAATAATCAACCTGTTGAGATGCAGTTTGAAACATCTCCAGAAACGATTCTCCAGGAATTAGTTAAAGCTGATGTCGTTTATCTAGGGGAAATTCATAGTAATCCTGATGACCATAAAGCCCAACTCGAAATTCTGCAAGCCCTTTACCAAGAGAATCCAAAAATTGTCCTAGCGATGGAAATGTTCCAGCGTCCCTATCAGGATATTCTGGATCAATATTTAGCTGGACACCTGACAGAAACTCAATTGATTGAGCAAACAGACTATGAACAACGCTGGGGATTTCCCTGGGATTATTATGCCCCCCTATTACAGTTCGCTCAAACCCATCAACTGCCTGTTTTAGCCTTAAATGCCCCCACGGAAATTAGCCGCAAAGTTGCCCGGAATGGCTTAGAAAGTCTCACGAGTGACGAACTTCAGCAGATTCCCCCCCTGGATGAAATTCGCACCGATAACGCAGACTATCGGCAAATGGTTGAAGCGGTTTATAATCAGCATCAACAGGCAGGTCATGGTAATAGCGATGGCTTTGAACGATTTTTCAGCGTTCAGGTGCTATGGGATGAAACTATGGCAGACGGGATTGCTGATTTTCTCACCGCTAATCCGGATTATCAAGTCGTCGTGATTGCGGGTAGGGGTCATATTGTCTATGGCTATGGTATACCCAGCCGAGTTGCCCGTCGTCTGAGTTATCGTCCCTTAATTCAGCGTTCGGTGTTGTTCGGTATGCCAGAAGCGGTAGAAGAAAATGGCGCGATCGCAGATTTCTTTTGGCAACCTCGCTAATATTACAAAAGAAGCACATTGCTGTTAACATGCAATACCTACCCGATTTAACCAACCGTTTGCACTATCAAGGGATTTACCCCTGTCCCATCTGTCGTGTGGGTCAAATTCAAGGGATGCCATTAATGGATGCGCTGGCTTGTGAAGCCTGTCGTCATATTTTCGTGGCTGACTTGGAACAGCAATTATTGAAAATGACCGATAGACAGCCACCCCTCACCTGGCGCTGGACTGGTAAAAACTGGGTGGGGGCGCATCTCCAAGGTATTGAATGGGGATGGGTTACCTGGATTTTTGCGGCGGCGTTTGTGATTCTACCCACGACGTTAATTGGCGTAGCTGCTTACACCTTCCCGCCCACGCCCGGTAGTCGCTTGGCTTGGCTACCCATGGTTTGGACAGGATTAACCTTTTTCTTCCATTTTGCCGTTATTGTCTGGCTATTAATGGAGTTTTATCAGTTTCCCCTACGAGTCTACTTGCGAACTCGGCGGCGACGTTTGCTGAGGCGTTAATAACTCAGAAGGCAGAAGGCAGAAGGCAGAAGGCAGAAGGCAGAAGGCAGAAGGCAGAAGGCAGAAGGTTCCAGCCGGATATGTATGATAGGAATGGTCAATTGTAGGGGCTGGTTTAGCCATTAAATCAGATATTCACCGAAAACTGAACAACAAAACCCGCCCTGATTCCAATGTAAAAACCTTGTCCTCTAACAAAGTAAAGGATCAAAAAGAAATGGTGGGTTAATCGACAAGAAGGCTATACCTACACTGTCGCAATAACCCAACCTACATTTAACAATGACCGATTATTTCAGCATACTCCGCAGCATCCAAGCGGTTTTCTCATGAGTCCGCATCCGTTCAGTTAATAGGTCAACGGTAGACTCATCATTCGCCCGTTCAGCCGCTGGAAACGCTTCCCGCGCTGTTCTCACCACGGCTTCATTGGCTTCGACCAGTAAACGTACCATTTCTGTGGCTTCCGGAACACCACGAGTTTCTGGAATCGAAGAGAGTTCGGCAAATTCGCTATAACTACCAGGCGCTGGATAACCAATGGTGCGAATCCGTTCGGCAATATCATCCACCGCGACAGCTAATTCAGTGTACTCGGTCTCAAACATATTATGCAGCGAGTGGAACATCGGTCCGGTTACGTTCCAGTGGAAGTAGTGTGTCTTGAGGTAAAGGCTATAGGTGTCTGCTAGCAGGCGAGACAATCCTTCAGCAATCTCTTTGCGGTTTTGTTCTGATATACCAATATTGACAGGCGCAGATTTATCAGCTGTTTGCATAATGTTCTCCTAATTTGCTCCAAAAATAACGTTAACAGAAAAGCTGGTCGAGTTCCTTATTTCACCGAGTTTCACGGAAATAAATTAGCCAGTGTGACGCCAAATTTGAGTGAACGACTAAGCCTATCATGCATTTAAATTAAGTGTCAGTAGCGACCAAGATGGTCAATGTAGTGACCAAGATGGTCAATGTAGTGACCAAGATGCTCAATGTAGTGACCAAGATGCTCAATGTAGTGACCAAGATGCTCAATGTAGTGACCAAGATGCTCAATGTAGTGACCAAGATGCTCAATGTAGTGACCAAGATGCTCAATGTAGT
>NZ_JAVKBY010000090.1:0-30604 GCF_040222985.1 Coleofasciculus sp. F4-SAH-05 | reverse complement strand
GCACGCCTGGGAGGATGGTCGGGTTATCGTTCCCAACGTCCTCCAGGAATGCCCACTCTCGTCAAGGGTTTGCGGAAGTTTGAGTCGCTTTTCCTGGGGTGGAAACTTGCTCAGACTCCACTTGTGTGTACACCGTAGCCTACAAGAGGGGGGAGGACAGAGGATGCGAGAGCTTTTGTTGCACGGAAGGGGGAGAACAGAGGATGCGAGAGCTTTTGTTGCACGGAAGGGGGAGAACAGAGGATGCGAGAGCTTTGATGGCACGGAAGGGGGAGAATTCAAAGCCTCTCTCCTTGTAGGAGAGAGGTTTGGAGAGAGGTTTTCCAGATCCCGTGAAAAGTAAGGATTATTACTCTGGTCTGAAAAGAAGGACTTAATTGAGAAAAAATCGATTCTGGCTTATCGCTCTTGTGTCACTTTCGGAAGGGCGAAGCCTGAAACCCTTACATTAATAGAGTTTGGTGAATTGCCCCTATGTCATTAGTTTCTATCAATTTCTCAACGCCCAAATGCTTGGCAGCCAGGGCTTTCAGCAATCCGGTTTGATAATTCTTTTCCCAGAGTGACAATAAAGCGCTAGTTAAGGTGCAGCAATCAATGCCACCTCAACCTGGTCTTCTTCAGGTTGACTCAATTCAACTCGGATATTCGGACCAAAAAATTTTTCTATTTTTTCCCGCTTTTGTTCCCATGTTTCAAAGGGAATCAGCGGCGAGTAAAATTCTAGTACTAACGTGTAAGCGCCATCCACTACAGTTTCTCGTAAACTATTGAGGTCAGGTCGTTCCTCATCGCTAGGAGAGAGACCCAAACTTTCCAGAGAGCTATCTAAGTGAGCGTCTTGACCGTAACGATAACGCATCACATCTTGGCGAATTTGGTTTTGAATCGGAGTAGCTGTCTGCTGTCGCTGTTGCAACACGTCTGGTGGTGTGGGTTGACTTAAAGGTACAGGCTTAAGTTCGGCGGCTTTCAGGGCAAAACCGCCCAGTAAGATGGGGACGCCGTAGAAAAATCCCACTAAATTTAAGGTCGCGTTCTCGGTGGCATAAGCCACAAAGCCGATAATGGTAAGTACTCCCCCAACCCACAATCCTACCGTTCCCAAGGAAATTTTGCGTAACATCTTAATTTAACTATCTACACAACAATCACTTTAGCTTTATTATCGGTGTCAATGGGTGGCATGGGAAATGATAGGGTGCAGAACATCCATGCTTTAGATCTTGGATCTTGCCTGAGTTGCTCTAGGGGAGCAAAGGCAAAAGCGTCAACGTCGTATTGTCTTAGTTATACTAGGCAAATTCGCTCTCTCGTAGCGTGATCGCTGTGTCGGCAGAAGTCCAGCCTTCTCTGTAGCATGGTATGTAAACAGTTTTTATCAGCTCAGTTTTGTTTAGTCTGCTGTTGTCTCTATAGCGTTTTCAAATGATTCAAGAAAAAAAGCAACAAGCATCCTCAAAAAAACACCCTTTTCACGATCAGCTTGATTCGTTAAAGCGTGAGGATGAAACCCTAAATAATATTCTGGCTGTTGATGTTTGGGCGTTGGCAAAAACTATGGATGAATTTTATCCCGGCTTTTGGTCAGCGTTTATGAAAAATCGAGAAAAGGCATTAAAGCGATTTATTGCCGAAGTGATTAAAAATAAACCGACTAAATCGAAACGTCCTCCTTTCCTCAGCTAGGATACCAGTTCACTAATTAAATCATCAACTGAAATCCTGGAAACTTATTCCTTGCTTAAGGGAAGGATAAAACAACAGCATGCTAATATTTAGCTTGATCGGCGATTCATCTCACCGTCTAATCTCTGATTGACCGTGAGGCTTCCGGTGAGCGTCAGCCGAACCGATGAATCGCCAGTGAACTATAGCTATTGACAACTCACCCAATGTAAAGCAGACTCAATAAATAAGGTTAATATCATTTCCGGTCAAATACCCCTGAATAAAAATGCCTGCAATCCTTGTTTTTACAGCTTTGCAATTATGGGCAATCATCAGGACATGATATAATTCTAATTTACTCTAGCTGTAAAAGCTGGTAAATATAGTGAACTAAACCTTATCTATAAGTTTTTCTTGCTTACTGCAAGAAGTGGGGCTGGGCATATCCCCACTATAAAACGCTGGAGGTATGGCTCCAAGAACTGTACCGAAGGAAGCCTACACTGTACTCATAGGGGAGCGTGTAGGGGGATGTCACTTATGGCAGATGTACTACCCAGGAAATCGGTTTATTTTCTGGGTGTACCTCTCCACACATCGTTGATATGCCTGGGTTGAGGGAACACCTCACGTTATATCATTGTTGGTTTGCCAATTAGAAAAATAGCGAAACTAAAGGATAGGAATTATGGACTCACAAGCGATGCGAGAGCGCATAACTGTCATTGAGAGTAAGCGAGAGTTTCTCGTCAAACTGTTGGAGGAACCGAATTTAGGTACTCTGAGAATTGATGTTAATCAAGCCCTCGAAGAACTGGACGATTTAATTGAGGAATTTAAGCGAACATTTCCTGAATCAAGCGGTAATCTTTAACCAATTATTTGGATCGAAAAGCTACCTGTAATAATTATTGTCTGACTTTACTTACTCTTATTTAAAAGTAGGCGAGCAAGATGCTCGCACTACTTTTTAAGATGGGAAGGAGTTGCTCAAATTAATAAGCATCCTGCAATTCATAGAAGTCAGGCGAGATATAATCCTTCCGCAGGGGCCAGCCCACCCAATCTTCCGGCATCAAAATCCGCTTCAAGTTGGGATGTCCTTCATAGACAATGCCAAACATATCGTAGGTTTCCCGCTCTTGCCAGTCAGCACTCTTCCAAATCCAATAGACGGATGGCACGCTGGGATTGTCGCGGGGTAGAAATACCTTCACCCTAACTTCCTCAGGTTGATCAACATCATCACTGATCTTAATTAAATGGTAGAAGCTGACCAACTCTTCACCAGGACCAACATCATAACCGCCTTGACATTGCAGGTAGTTAAACCCATAAGCATAGAGAGCCGTGGCAACGGGAATCAAGACCTCTGGTTGTACCTTAATCACCTCAATTCCCAGGTGATCCGGTTCCATTAACTCGGTTTCAAAGCCATTTTCCTTCAGCCAGCCATGGACTTCTCCTGTCTCAGCGAGTGAGGATTCTTCAGCGTTCTCTGGTGTCTGTTCTTTGGACTCTTCTTCAGCCACGATTGACCTCCTGCTGTTGAGACGACTTCAGGGCGGGGGGAACAGGCATTCCCATCGCTTCGGTTAACTCCTTCGGTGGAGTTTGGCGATTTTCAGACCGCAAGTATTGACCTGTGAGAATATCGGGTACAACCTTCATGCTATGCGTGGTGCTGTAATAGCGGTGGGTTGGACTCAGAGTTGCCCGTTCCTGGATAGACTCATTTGCTACCTTCTTACGAAGTTTAACGATCGCATCCATAATCGCTTCCGGACGGGGTGGACAACCAGGAATATAAACATCCACCGGAATCAACTTATCCACACCCCGCACGGCGGTTGGTGAATCGACGCTGAACATTCCCCCGGTAATCGTACAAGCCCCCATCGCCATCACATATTTAGGTTCTGGCATTTGCTCATACAGACGCACCAGTGCTGGTGTCATTTTCATCGTGATCGTGCCAGCAGTAATAATCAAATCCGCTTGTCGGGGACTACAACGGGGCACCAATCCAAATCGGTCAAAGTCAAACCGAGAGCCAATCATCGCCGCAAATTCAATGAAACAGCAGGCGGTGCCATACATCATCGGCCACAGGCTGGACAGCCTAGCCCAGTTGTAGAGGTCGTCTACTGTCGTCAAAATCACGTTTTCTGAGAGGTCCTGCGTCACCTGAGGACGACTAATGGGATTAAGAATTTTCTCTTTGGGTTGCGGCTTTTGGGGTGCCGCGTTTGTTGTATCTGTATTCATCCAAATATTCGCGACTGGATACCTCATCCATAGATAGTATGGGCAGTTAGAAAGCCGCGCCTCCTAGGTAAAGTACAAAAAGCTCTAAACCCCTACCGCCTTGGATTTACTCGCCGACGTTCGACATATTGCGCTTGCCTGTCGCCTGGGTAGTTACTTTCCTCGTGCTTTTAACCTGTACGGATATGGGTTGTTTGATTGGGCTTGCGCCCCTCCCTTTCGGGGTAACGTTAGCTTCGCCAAAGTTATGTCTCGGTACTTTCTCCAACACACTGGCTTTTCCCTATAACCTGTTTAATGCTGGAGTTGTAGAGCTACAGACTAGCTACGCATCCGTAGGTACGAACTTTAACACTTAGACATAACGTAGTTCAAGGCAGAACTTAGGCTGGTAAACATAGGCTTTTGGAAAGCCTCTTCCATGCCTAAGCATGGACGGGGTAGTTTACGACCATTCTAAAGCTCCTTTGCGCCAAGCGTAAACGAGGGCAACGACGAGAATTGCAATAAAGATGAGTGCTTCGATAAACGCTAGTAGTCCTAGCTGATTGAATGCCACTGCCCAAGGATAGAGAAACACGGTCTCCACATCAAAAATCACGAAGACCAGGGCAAACATATAGTACCGGATATTGAACTGAATCCAAGCGCCCCCAATCGGTTCCATGCCAGATTCATAAGTCGTCCGGCGTTCGGGGGAGCGGATGCTGGGTCGCAGCAGCTTTGAGGCTGCCAGCGCTAGGACGGGGACTAAACTGCTTGCCAGTAAGAACCCTAGGAAATATTCGTAGCCGCTAAGAACAAACACAATAGGTAAGTGTCCCTAAATCTTGTCGTTATTACTTCTTTACATTCTTTTACCCATTATAAGGGTCGTGGGTTTTCTGCAAATTAGAGCGGGTCAAGTTTTTCCGAGACACTGAGATTTCCGCGATCGCGCCTCTTTAAAAGACACACCTGTAATCCCCCTGTAGGGGCGACCCGCTTGCATCAATTAACGACTGTATCCACTCAATTAGGTCGGGTCGCCCTATACTCAATTGGCAGATACGATAATTAGATCCCCGCCTTCTCCAAGAAGTCGGGGATCTGGTCATCATCCAGCAATTGTTCACACCAACTGGTTATAGTCCAGATAAGCCCGAATCACCTGACTATTAACTGACGGACAGACAATATGCGTTCCAGCTAAACCCGCTAACGTATTCTGAGAGTCAAACGCCTGAGAGACTAAAGCCGCCGTTTCCAGATAGGGGCGTTGGTTTTCACCCACCCATTGAGTAAACAGGAACACCAACGGACTCAACGCATTGTCAGGCTGGGAACTGGCCACCTGAACCAGCTTGTCTTGCCACGTAGAATAATCCATCCATTCAATCGGATGACCAATCGCCCGGATTTCGTCCACCAGTTGCCGTAAGGATACCATCTCCGGACTGACCAAGTGAAACGCTTTACCGCATAAATCCGGTTGCTGGGACAGATGGATCATCGCTTTAGACACATAATCCACGGGAGTCAAGCTCAGATTTAACTCCAACTCCGGCGCACTCCCCAATTGAATCAACCCTTTAATTAATCGGTCAATCAGATCCCCCTGTTGAGACGCCCCGGTTTGGCTATGTCCCGTAATCATACCGGGTCGGTAAATCGACGCTGGAATCCCCCGGGCGTGGGCTTGTTTGACTAACTTCTCACCCACCCATTTACTCTGAGCATAACCATCAGACAGGTCATCCCCTGACTCCAACTCATCCTGTTCTAAAATCACCGACATCTGAGCATAACGCGGCGATTGAAACACATCCAGCGTTGAGACAAAGTGAACCGGTTTTACCTTAGTTTTACTGGCTAATTTGAGAATTTCCTGAGTTCCCAGGACATTAGCGGCTCGCAAGGCGCTGTAGGGATAAATTAAGTTTACAAACGCCCCATTATGATATATGCAGTCAATCTCGCTAGTTAACGCCTCGTACTGCGACTCCGATAGTCCCAACCGAGGTTGGGCTAAATCGCCTAACACAGGGATAACTCGCGAGTCCAGCTTATCGGGTGAGAGTAAATAGCGGTTGAAGCTGGCGGCAATCTTTTGCTGACCCGCCTCTAAAGTTTTGGCACGCACTAAGCAATAGACAGTAGCATTCGTATGTTGGAGTAATTCCTGCAATAAAAACGCGCCGAGAAAACCTGACGCACCTGTGATCAAAATCTTTTCCGGTGCGGTGTCCGGCTGACGATAAGGTTGGTCTGGATAAATCGTCTCATCCAAAACCGCATCGTTAGCTAAATTAGTGACTGCGATTGTACCCGTCACCGTCGTCCCATCCCCTTCAGGGTGAGACGAATCAGCCTCAGTCTTAGCGGTAATCGTTTGAGCCAGTTCCGCCACAGTCGGCGCTTCAAACAGAGCAAACAAGGGTAACTCCACTTGGAACGTTTCTCGCACCTGCGATAACAGTTGCGCCGTCAGTAGCGAATGTCCACCTAATTCAAAGAAGTTGTCATACACACCCACGCGCTCAACATCTAATACAGTTGCCCAGATTTGCGCTAACTCCTGTTCAACGGGGGTGCGCGGTGCGACGAAGGTATCCTGAGCCACCTGTTGCGCCTGGTTCGGGTCAGGTAACGCCTTGCGATCGACTTTACAGTTGGGTGTTAGGGGCAAACTATCCAGTAGCACAAAGGTCGAGGGAACCATATAAGTCGGTAACTTATCACTCAGGAACGATCGCAACTGCGCCAGCGATAATCCTTGAGTTTTGACGATATGTTCAAGGCTTTGATGGATTTGTTCCTGTTGGGTGGGCGTGGTCTCAAAAATCACCCCAGCGTTTTCCTCAGCGTGCCAAACTACAGTGCCTTGCAGCCACAAGGGATTGTCCACTCCTGGCAGTTGCACCCGCAACAGTACGGGTTGGTTGTTGTGCCAAAATGTCGGGGTGAGTGCCTTTAAGCTAATCCCGTTGCGGCTGAAGTTTTGCGTCATCACTTCCACTTGTTGACCCGACTCAAATTCAGCACGACCATTGATCTGGAGGGAAATACGGGGTTCTGTCCGCAGATTTCCTAAGCTGCGATGGAGTTTCGCCTTCTGGCTGGTTGTGGTATCAAACTTGACGCCCACATAGTCTTCAAAATGCCAAACAACCCTTCCTTGCAACCACAACGGGGTTTCGACTCCGGGTAATTGTAATCGTAGCAATAGGCGTTGATCCGTTTGCCATAGGCGACATAGGCGAGCGGTTGTTGCCTTTAAGCAAATCCCCTCATGGCTGATATTTTGCGTCATCACCTCAATTTTTTCTCCGGACTCCAATTCCGCCAGACAATTAATGTGCAGCGGGATTCGGGGTTCTTGGCGGCGCAAGTCATGAACCATCAATCCCTGGGTTTGGGCAATATGTTTGATACTCTGACGTAAACGTGTCTGTTGGCTGGAGGTGGTGTCTAGGGAAACGTCTACCCATTCCAGGGCTTTTGTGGCAATGGTTCCGGTGAGTTGAAGTGCATCGGGGACGCCAGGAAACTGGCAGCGCAGCGTCAAGGATTGACCGTTTCGCCAAGTGGCGGGAGCATGGAGCAAACGAATACTATTGACCGAGAAATTGCTGGTGGTTAATTCAATTTCTGGATTCCCCTCACACGCCACCCAGCACTTTGTTTCTAGGGGAATATGTTCTACATCTAAGTCACTGACGAGATAAGCAACCAAGCGCTTTTCGCCAGAACTGTCATCACGGGCGACAACCACCGCGTCTCGGATACCTGGATGTTGGTAGAGGGCAGATTCAATCTCACCCAGTTCAATCCTAAAGCCGCGTATTTTGACTTGGTGATCCAAGCGACCTAAGCATTCCAGAGTCCCATCGGGTAAGTACCGGGCTAAGTCTCCGGTGCGATAGAGACGGGCACCGGGTTCTGAACTAAAGGGATCGGGAATAAATCGTTCATCAGTTAAGTCAGGTCTATTAAAATATCCTCTTGCCAAACCAACGCCACCAATTAGTAATTCTCCCGGTTCTTCCACAGGTACAAATTTAATCGGGTCAGATGAGTTTTGCTCAGGATGAGCCAGATAAATTTGGGTATTGGCAATGGGGCGACCGATGGGAATCGGTTTGTCCGCCGATTCTACTTGATGCACGGTTGACCAGATTGTGGTTTCCGTCGGTCCGTACATATTCCACACAGAAGCACTGCGTTCTAGGAGTTGACGCGCCAATTCGCGAGACATGGGTTCTCCACCACAGAGAATTTTAAGCTGGGGATTTCCCTGCCACCCTGCGGCTAACAGCATCCGCCAAGTGGCGGGGGTAGCTTGCATGACGGTAGCACCGGATTCTTGCAAAACTGGGATTAACTGAGTCGCATCGGCGGCGACATCTCGCGTCACTAAGACAATATCAGCGCCAACGATTAAGGGTAAATAGAGTTCCAATCCGGCGATGTCGAAGCAGATGGTAGTTACAGCCAGCAGAGTGTCATCGGGAGTGAGTCCAGGGGCGACACTCATTGAGGTGAGGAAATTTACTACCCCACGATGCAGCAATTGGACGCCTTTGGGTTTCCCGGTTGAACCGGAGGTATAAATCGTGTAGGCTAAATTGTCGGGGGTGACACCACTGTCTAAATTCTCTGGACTATGTTTAGCAATTGCCTGTTGATCTCTATCTAAGCAAACCACTTGGGCTTGGGTGTCGGGTAATCGGGTCAGTTGGTCTTGTTCGGTGACGATGACAGAGACTTGGGAATCCTCAATCATCAACGCTAATCGTTCTTGGGGATAGGCGGGATCAAGGGGAACATAAGCACCTCCAGCTTTGAGAATCCCCAATAAACCAATTACCATATCCAGCGATCGCTCTAGACAAATTCCCACCAGTACATCAGATCCAACCTGTAGCGTTTGTAAGTAGTGGGCAACTTGATTGGCGCGGCGGTTCAACTCCCGGTAGGTTAGGGTTTGCGCCTCAAACCGAATCGCGATTTTGTCCGGTGTGCGACGCTCTGCTTGTTCAATTAACTGATGAATACAGTAATCGGCGGGATAGTAGGTTTGGGTTTGATTTAACTGTTCAAGTCGTTGCTGTAATTCACGTTTTCTGTCTGTATCAGGAATACCGTAGAGTTGCTCAATTCCCAATGATGATTGAACGAAACGATTCATCATATTTTCCCCTTGAAACAGGTTTACAGTGGTCTTTTTTAGGGTTAAGTCGGTGATTTTATCCTAAAAATATAGCTATTCGCTATTTTCTTATCTGATCCAGGGGGCAATTTTTTTAGTGTCACCTACTTATTCCCTTTTACCACATTAGATTCAGCAATTTAGTTGAGCAATAAATTTAAAAATTATTACTCAAAAGTACGTTGAGTCCGATAGAGAATCTTTGATACTCAAGGGGGATAAAACTCTAGCCAGAAACCCAATCAATATTGCTGTATGATAGTAGCTGGTTTTTGCCAGTTACTCTCAAAATTAGATCGGATTAGAAAACTCTCAAAAAATTAACTCGCTCAATTGTTTCTGGCTAGAGGGCTACAACCGGAATAATTTGTGCTTGACAATTGTAGATGCACCCCCATAATCCTTCTCCATCACTAGAGCATAAATAATATAAACTCTTGAATTTCCTAGACAATGGTCTCAAGACGTCATCAATTTCTTCTGCCATAGCGATACCAGAGGGATAGAGTATCTGTCACGGTTGAGTTAGTCGGCTTTTGTATCCTGTAATACAGTCGTATGACTTGTATTTTTCTCTGTTTGTATAATATTCTAATCCTCTCCTCTGATCAACAAGATGAGGCAAACTTTACTAAGTCTTTAAAATGAGCATCAATTCTTGATGAAGTTTTTAACGCTTGAGGGTATAGTGATCCACTGGCGTCAATAATGTATCTTAACTTAACAAAAATAGAATAAATGAAATAAACAATAATGTTTCTCAAACAAATAGAGACACCCTAGCTAGGGGTGTAGGGTGTAGGGTGTAGGGTGTAGGGTGTAGGGTGTAGGGTGTAGGGTGTAGGGTGTGGAGATTCGCCAGTGCAGTCTTATCGGGATTTACGGGTTTGGCAAGAGGCAATGAATTTAGCTGAAGCTTGCTACCGAGGAACAAGAATATTTCCCAAAGAAGAACTTTATGGCATGATTGCCCAAATCCGTAGAGCAGCCGCGTCGATTTCTGCTAACATTGCCGAAGGTTACGGGCGGCGAACTCGGGGAGAATATATCCAGTTTTTGTACATAGCCCAAGGTTCTCTTAAAGAGCTAGAAACCCATTTGTTACTATCTATCCGAGTCGAACTAGCTTCTTCCCAAACTATCAATCCGATTCTGAGGAGCTGCGAATCAGTCGGAAAACTCCTGTTAGCTCTGATTCGCGCTCTTGAAAATAAGTGACATCCTCCTACATTCAATCAAAGATTAGAATAAAGGCTTCCTTCGGTACAGTTTTTGGAACTATAAGCTGTCATGCATTTAAATTGGGTATTAGTAGCGAGCAAGATGCTCGCACTACAAGGATTTCACCATTATTGACATTAAGGTTTAAATGCCGAACAGCTTACCCGACACCCGACACCCGACACCCGACACCCGACACCCGACACCCCACACCCAACACCCAACACCCAATACCCAACACCCAACACCCACACCCCAATTCTCACTCCTGATACCCCGTTAATCCCAACGCCGTCGCTTCTTCCGGGGCTTGAGCCACCAGTCGATTGCTGCGAAACACTAAAAAGTAAACACTTGCCACAATCAGCGCTATGCCAATCCCCCAAACACCGCCTCGGTAATCAGGGATAGATAGACAAGCAACTAGGGCAAATGTGGCTAAAGCCAAACCCACAAATGCTCCCCCTGTTCCCAATGGACTTTCGTAGGGTTTCGGTAAATAGGGATTCCCTTTTAGCTTCATGTAGCTAACCATGACCAAAATATAGGAAATTAATGCCCCAAACACCGCCATATTCAAAATCACAGCATCGACAGTTTGAATACCGATACTCACCAGTAGCACACAGATAAATCCAATCGTCGCCCCGGCAATTAATGCCCGATGGGGGGTATGATTTTTACTTGTGACTGATAACCAGCGGGGAAAGTACCCAGCACGGGATAGGGAGAAAATAATCCGTCCGTAAGCAAACATATTACCGTGAAGACTGGCAATTAAACCACAAATCAGCGCCAGTGCTGTGACAATGGTACTGGTTGCGCCTGCGCCAAAGTAAGCCTCTAACCCATCTTGTAGGGGAGCATCGGATTGCCCAATCGCCACTGCGCCCCCGCCAACACCAGAGTTAATCACTACGGTGAAAATTGACAAAATAATCAGGGTAACCATGCCAGAAATCATTCCCGCTGGCATATTTCGAGGCACATCATCGGTTTCCTCTGCCGTCATCGGTAATTGTTCAATCGCCAGATACAACCATATTGCAAAAGGAATCGCGCCAAACACTCCAAACCAGCCATTGGGTAACCAGGTTTCTGATTGTCCCGGTTCAGCCGGAATATTAAACAGCAGGTCAAAATTGAATTCACCCGATACCAGCATACTCACATAGAAGATGCTTAATACCGTTATCGCGATGATGGTTAGCCAAAGACAGACTGTCACACTCAGTTCAAACCCTCGGATATTAATTGCCAAAAAAACAGCGTAGGCAAATACCCAGATAAAAAAGCTGGGCAGATTGGGAAATAAGGGCTTGAGGTAATTGCTCAAACTGAACACCAGCGCCGCATTTGCGAGGACATATTCAATCGTGACGGTAACCCCACAAATAAAACCCCAAAAAGGACCGAGGGCATAACGGGTGAACGAGTAGAATCCGCCCGCATGGGGGAGGGCGGCTGAGAGTTCAGCACTGCTATAGACTAAACAGAGATACATAATTGCCATCAAGACAGCAGCAATACTAAACCCCCAGAATCCTCCGGAGGCTAAACCATAGTTCCAACCATAGAAATCACCTGAGATAACAGCGCCAACTCCTAAACCCCATAAGAGTAAACTACCCGCATTTCCTTGAAGTTGTCGCCGTCTGATATAACCATTATTTACTGTTTCGTAAGTAGCAATACCTTGAGAATGTTGCATCTATAAACCTAATCCTCAACTGTTTACCTTGCACCCCAATAACCATTCATTCAGCTCAAACCTTTGGTCGGTTAAGCTCACCAGATTGGGCGACGTTTCCTGACCGTTTTTCCCCAGTTGAGAGGAAAAACGGATGCCGCCCGTTCATTGCTGATTGCTAGTGGTTGATTGCCATGAACCATCAACCATGAACCTCCGAAGGAGTACTCTGTAGTTCTTTGACAGCATCATTCCCTCATTCAGCAAATCGTAATACAGATCCGGATTAACGGCTGAGCTAGTTTAACGACTGATACAAAAGCGTTCCCTTTAAAAAACTTGATCAAAGTGTATTACACAAATCCTAGACTTGGATCGTCAGTTGTATGACGGTTTGGTCGTAAGTGAGGTACACAGATCCCCGACTTCTTAAAGAAGTCGGGGATCTGGCTGGAATCGACTATATTTCATCAACCACGAAATAAACTGTAAAATTAGCGTCGCCAGAGTAAAAAGATACTGTAAAAACAGTTTAAAAATTGGCGGAAATTATTTTATTTTTTCCATTTATGTTTTGCGTCTGTTATAGTTCAAAAATAATGGTTATGCTGTGGCTAAGTGTATGAATAGTTTCCAAGATGCGTTTATTTCTTACGGACGAGCAGACAGTAAAGCTTTCGCCACCAAGCTGTACCAACGACTAATTGAAGCCGAATTCAAGATTTGGTTTGACCAAAACGATATTCCTCTCGGCGTCGATTTTCAAAATCAAATTGACGATGGTTTGGAGAAGTCAGATAACTTCTTATTCATTATTGCGCCGCATTCGGTGAACTCACCCTATTGTGGTAAAGAAATAGAGTTAGCGATTAAACGCAACAAACGGATTATTCCTTTATTGCATGTTGAACAGATTAGCCGATAAACCTGGCAACAGCGTAATCCCAATGGAACGGATGAGGCGTGGGAGGCTTATAAAGCTAAGGGGCTACATTCGAGCTTCCCCAATATGCATCCCCTGATTGGTAAAATTAACTGGGTGTATTTCCGGGAAGGAATTGATGACTTTGAAACCTCTTTAGTCGGTTTGCTGGAGTTGTTGAAAAGACATGGAGATTACGTCAGACAGCATACTCAATTTTTAGCCAAAGCCCTAGACTGGGAAAAACACCAAAAACAATCGCGCTACTTACTGGTTGGGGAAGAGCGCGTGAAAGCAGAATCCTGGTTAAGGGTGCGCTTTGAGACTGAGCAGCCGCCTTGTATTCCCACGGATTTGCACTGTGAGTATATTGGCGAAAGCACCAAGAATGCTAACAACCTGATGACGCAGGTGTTTGTCTCCTACTCGGAGAAAAATAAAAGCGTCATGGAGAAGGTGGTAAAAACGCTGCGGCGAGAGGGAATCACGATTTGGACGAATAAGACGGATATTAAAACCGGTAAAGATTTCCAAGCGCAAATCGATAACGGCATCGAAGCGGCGGATAATTTTATTTATTTAATCTCACCTGATTCCATTCAATCGAAGTATTGTCAGGATGAGGTTAACCACGCTTTTGCCCATAACAAACGTCTGATTCCGGTATTAATCGAACCCACCGATCTGAAAACAATCCCTTCTCGCATCCGGAGTATACAATTTATTGATTGTACCGGGTATCAAGATGAAGCCGCTTATCAAATTGCCACGGATAAGTTAATCAATGAATTAAACCAAGAGGCTAGCTATTACGAACAGCATAAAGTTTTATTAGTCAAAGCCCTGAAATGGCAGCAGCAAAATCGTAATCCCAGTATTTTATTGCGCGGGTACAATTTACAGCAGGCTCAAAATTGGCTCAAAATAGCCAAACAGCGCCGGGAACACCCCCCGTTACCCGTGCATGAAGCGTTTATTAATGAAAGCAGTCAGCAACCGCCTGACACCTCCATCGATGTGTTCGTTTCCTACTCCCGTACCGATTCCGATTTTACCCGTCGCTTAAATGAGGCGCTGCAAGTTCAGGGAAAAACCACCTGGTTTGATCAGGAAAGTATTGCGTCAGGGAGTGATTTTCAGCAGGAAATTTATCGGGGGATTGAAGGGTCTAATATTTTTCTATTTATTATCTCCCCCAGTTCGGTTAATTCGCCTTACTGTGCTGATGAGGTGGAGTATGCGGTGAAGATGAACAAGCGAGTGGTAACGGTACTGTATCGGGAGGTGCCAACCGATCAACTCCACCCGATTATGGCAAGTGTTCAGTGGATTAATTTTAACAAGAATGGGGGAGATTTTTATGCGAATTTCAGTGAATTAGTCAGGGCGTTAGATACAGATCGGGAACATTTACAGGTGCATACACGCTTACTGGCGCGGGCGCTGGAGTGGGACAGGGAAGGGCGTGATCCCAGTTTTTTGCTGCGGGGGAAGGATTTAGAAACCTCAGAACAATGGCTTAAGCAAGCAGCGGATAAGGAACCGAAACCGACTGAACTTCAGAAACAGTACATTACAATTAGCCGCAAATCTCCCTTCCGTAAACCTAAACGTAGTACTGTATTGTTAGGCAGTTTGGCTGCGTCAGTTTTGGTGATGGGAGTGCGTTTTTTGGGACTTTTACAGCTCGTTGAATTGGCGGCTTATGGTCATTTTATGCGCCTGCGATCCAGTGAACTTCAAGATGATCGTTTTGTGATTGTGGAAGTTACGGATGACGATATTAATAATGTTTTGCTGAAAGAGTATGAAGGGGGAAAAGGAACCATACCTGATGCGGCGCTTAACGATATTTTGGAGAAATTGGCACCGTATCAACCGCAGTTGATTGGGTTAGATGTGATCCGCGATTTCCAAGTGCAGTCTGATCAGAAAGAATTAGCGACTCGTTTGGAACAAGATAACCGTCTGATTGGGGTGTGTAAGTTGAGTTATGAGGAGAAACAGGGCGCTATCCCGCCGCCGGAAATTCCCGAAGCCCAACTGTCAGAACGGGTGGGTTTCAGTGATTTAGTCCAAGATGGTAATTCAGGAGTACGTCGCCATTTATTGGTTCATGCACCCGACGAAACTTGCCCAATCATGAGTGCATTTAGTCTCGCGATCGCACGTCGTTATTTAGAGGCTGAGGGTCAGGTGTACAAACCGCCGTTTAGTCCGGAGGGAGAGTATTTACAGCCACTGCAATTTGGCAGTACGATTTTTCCTTCCTTAGGTGCGTTTTCTGGCGGGTATCAAGGGCAATCTGATGCTAACAGTACCTATCAACTTTTACTGAATTACCGTTCTTTTCAGGGTGATCCCCGGCAATTTGCGCCACGAGTAACCTTGACACAAGTTCTGGAGAATCAGCTTTCTGAAGCCGATGTGAAAGACCGAATTGTGATGATCGGGATTACGGCGAGAACCAGTGTCAATGATTATTTTTCTACACCCTACGGTGAAATTGCTGGTGTCGTTCTTCAGGCGCAGATGGCGAGTCAAATTATCAGTGCGGTTCTCGATGGACGAATGCTGATTTGGTGGTTGCCATTTTGGGGCGATGTGCTGTGGATTTTGGGTTGGTCATTGGTTGGTGGTGTGATTGTTTGGCGCTTCCAGCAACCTTTATATATTGGTTTAGCAGGGGGGGTTGGTTTAATTGTTTTGTACGGCACTTGTTACGTGATGTTCAATGCTTTGGGAGGTTGGATACTGTTAGTTCCACCAGCGTTGGCTTTGTTGGCGACAAAAGGGATTGTCCTATATGTGACTTCCATGCCAACAGGATCGCGTTTTAAATTTTAGGTTAACCTGTAGGGTGGGTTAGGCGGTACTTAATTGATGAAACCAAACATTTAATAATATATACGCCGTAACCCACCAAGCCAGTAGGGTGGGTTAGGCGATACTTAATTGATGAAACCAAACATTTAATAATATATACGCCGTAACCCACCAATTTACCATTTGCTGGCGTCGCGACATTGGCAGGCACTCCTTTTTCAGACCTGGGAACAACTGAGGTAGCCGGATTTTCCGGGCTGTTGAGGCTAACGCTACCCGCTTGACCGATTTGAGTTGCAGCCGAGATTTGGCTTTTGCCGCTCAGGGATAGAGTATTCAAGTCTTCTAAGAGGATGTCAGCGCTAGTACCCGATACATTGCTGGCTGAGACTTGAGCTTGATTATCCAAACTTAGTTGAGGAGTGTTAATGATGACACCACCAGCATTACCTCCCTCTTTGGTGGCTTCTGCAAGAATACCACCGCGCCCTTTGTTTTCTCCCTCAGTTAAAATACCACTGAGTTCGACTGAATCGGTTGCCTCTACGGTGACACTGCCGGCTTTTCCGCTTTGAGTCGAGGTTGAGATTAAGCTATCACTGACCTGTAGTGTCTGTAGTTCTTGTAGCTTGATGTTCCCCCCAGTTGTACCGGAGACATTACTTGCTGAAACCTGAGCTTGATTTTCTAAACTCAGTTGAGAGGTGTTAAGGGTGACATCACCAGCATTACCCTCTTTTTCATCTGCCTGCGCTGATATGCTGCTGTTGTTGAGGGTAACTGAGGTAGCGGGATTTTCTCCTTGGTTGAGGTTGATGCTACCAGCTTGACCCCTTTGAGTAGAAGCGGATATCTCACTGTTATGGCTCAGTTGTAGAGAGGTTAAACTCTGTAGTTGAATATTGCCGCCACTACCTGCATCTGTGGTTGCTGTTAACTTGGCTTGGTTATCTAGAACCACAGAAGGAGCATCAACTGTCAGGTTTCCTGCGGTTCCATTTCCCGTGCTGCTGACAGTAGCTTGTGCGCCATTTTCAATACTTAATCGCCCTGTATTAATAGTGACGCCGCCAGCGTTACCACCATGGGTGGCTTCTGCGGCTAAGCGACTGTTACCACTCAGTTCGACAGTGCCTCCTAGAGCCTCGACTGACACATTGCCTCCAGTACCATTTTCAGTGGAAGCGGATATCTCACTGCTATTGTTCAGTTGTAGAGAAGATAAATTCTGTAGCTGAATATTGCCACCACTACCTGCCTCTGTAGTTGCTGCTAGTTTAGCTCCACCACGTAGAATCACATCAGGGGAGTTGACCGTTAAATTGCCTGCCCTTCCTTTATCTGTACTGCTAACGGTAGCTTGTGCGTCATCTTCAATACTTAACTGTCTGGCAGCAATTTTGATGTTGCCAGCATCACCTCCTTGGGTCGCTTGCGCCAACACTCCTCCTTGAGACACCTTCTCCGCTTCTCCAGGCAGGGTAAACATCCCAGTGCCGCTCAAGTTGACTGACTCGGAAGCCTCTACCGTGATATTTCCTGCTTTCCCACTTACAGTAGACGTTGAGATTCGGCTATCGCTTACCCGTAGAGTTTCCAGTTCCTCTAACAAAATATTACCAAACCCTTCCTTACCACTCGTCGTTGTTTCAGCAGTTATTTCAGATCCATTAATCAAATCAACAGCACTGGCAGTAACCGTGATATTTCCAGCATTTCCTTCAGCCGTGCTACTGGTTGTAACGCGGCTCTCATCAAGGCTAACAAAACCTCCGGTTGCCCTTATTGAAACACTACCACTATTCCCTTCCGATGCAGTCCCTGCAATAACAGAAGAATCATTTGCAATTTCAACAGATTGACCTGTGATATTAACATCACCCCCATCTCCCGTCGCTCTTTCTTCAACGTTGGTTGCGATTTGACTATTACCTTGAATCAAGACAGAACCACTAGATTGAATAGATATATTGCCACCATCTCCTTTGCTGCCAACATTTAACTCTGTTAACGTTCCGTTTGTTAAAGCGCTATTGGTAACACTTGCATTAAGATTATAATTCCTGATACTAATTAGACCACCTGCAATCGTTATATTCCCGCCTTGACCCTCTTCTTGCTCGACAAAAGACAGTGAAGCTGAGTTAATTTCGGAAGCTGTATCTTTGTCTCCAACTAATGATACAGCGCCTCCATTCATTGCCTCTATCGTAATATTCCCAGACTGACCTGTTCCGTAAGCTAATGCTTGAATAGTCACATCAGTTAGTTGAATTGCTGGTTTATCTGAATCTGTTGAGGTTGAGCCAGCGGTAATTATGACATCACCACCCTCACTACCAGAAGAGACACTATACACCCCCTCCGCAGAGTATGAGATGAAGCTAAAGTCACTTCGGGTATCAAAAGTGCTATCGCTGATGTCCACAGTTCTACCAGCCGTAATCAGGACATCACCAGAAATGCTATCTGTATCCCCAGTCTCAAAAGTGCTATTGCTGATGTTTACAGTTTCATCAGCCCTAATCTGAACATTACCACCATAAGCATTATCATCCTTTTCACGGGGGTATCCGGTGTGATTAGTTGGGAAGGAGGTATCAAATCGGCTCCATGTGATGTCTACAGTTTTACCCGTAATCAAGACATCACCAGAATTACGACCGCTAGACCAACCGCCGGTATCAAAATCGCTATAGATTTTCACGGCTCCATCAGCCATCAGGGAAATCGCTCCCCCATTACCGTAGTGGGAGAAGTGGGAGGGGGTGGAACCGCTGGGGCTGTGCTGTGAGCGAGAAGTGAAATTACCGTAAGTAGTGATGTTACCGCCAGCATAGAAGGAGATCGCTCCACCATTGCCTGAGGAGAAGTTGTAGTGGTAACTGGAGTCGGCGAAGTCGGTTGAGATTGAGTAGGCGGAGGAGTTGAGTTCACCGTTGGTAGTGATGTTACCGCCAGCATTTAGAGTGATCACTCCCCCATCGCCTGAGGAGTCAAGGGAGTTGTAGGAGGTGGACTTGAAGGAGGAGTTGAGTTCACCGTTGGTAGTGATGCTCCCTCCAGCATTTAGAGCGATCGCTCCCCCATTTTCACCAGAAGAGGAAGAATCTAGGATTCCTGTGGTGATACTGCCACTAGCATCAAGGCTAATCGTGCCTCCAGCATTCACAGGATTGTTCGTATTCAGATTTTCCACACTGATGTTTCCATTTGTGGCATTTAGATTGATTGAACCACTCTTTCGAGTAATAGGAGTTCCAAATAGCAGTTGTGTTCCTATTGCTTCTCCCCAAGGTGCCGGATCACCCGCCCGGAACAACGTGCCGGAATCCCCTCCCGCATCATCAGTAACACTCAAAGTCCACTTTCCCGTAGGGTTCTCGCCCTGAAAAACCGCTAATCCTCCAGCACCTTCAGGTTTGAAGATTCCATTAAAAGGAGCTGACCCTTGATTAATGCTCCTTTGTGCTTCATCATCGAGTAGAGTGTCCTGGAAATTATCACCACTACCCCCCACCCCTACATCACTGAACAATTCTAACTCCCTTCCACCTGGCGATTTGAGAGACACATCCAAGTCACTATTCCAGGTATGTGCTGCCGAAAACCGTACATCCAGATTCTCCACAGTTGGCACCGAATCCGGTACAGTGAACGTGAAAATAGCACTACCCTGAGTTCCCGCTTCCGGAATCGAACCCCCCGCATCCACATCCACCGTCGCAATCAACTCACCCCCCTCAACCAATAAGGTATTGATATTCCCCAACGTCAAACTCGCACCATTAATAACAATATCCCGCCCATTCGTATAGAGGGTATCTCTGAGAACATCCTCCATCACCACCGCACCCACCCCATCACTATCTGCATCGGCGGTTAACTCAATCTCCCCACTACCAGATGCAAAGTCTAAAGCATCATCAGCTAAATCATCAATCCGAATATCATTAGTCGCCTGTAAAATAACATTGGTATCCCCCGCTAACCCCTCCAACTCCGACTCATAAATCGTCGTCGGTGCTGTATCATTAATCGTACTCAACGGCGCACTCCAAATCTCTCCTACCTCTCCAGAATTATTCCCGGCAAACGTATCCGTACCATCCGTCGCACTATCACCAGAACCATTAGCAATCCTAATATCCGTCGGGTCAAGCAGCAAAGTCCCCCATAACCCATTCACCGCACTGGTATCAACCGTTCCCCGAAATATCAGGTGTTCCTTCGCCGATACCTCTACAAACCCCCCATTTCCCGATTCAGTTCCCCCACGGGCGCTAATTGTGCCATAAAATCCTGTCACCTCATCTGCCCAAACAATGACATTACCCCCATCGCCTGTAGTTAAAGTATCAGCATTAATAATTACATCTGAACCAATAAAAGTACGCCGCGCATTGGGAACATCACCGTTCCCCTGAAACCCGCCACCAATTAACACCGTACCGCCACCCGTCTGTGAGGAAACATCAATCCGGGCATTATCTAACAAACCAACCCGTTCTCCTAAAACCTGAACTAACCCGCCTGGTGCTGTAAGAGAACCCGTACTGGTAACTTCGCTACCAAATAATGTTAGAGACTTGCCCGAATCAACCGCTAAAGAACCCGCATTGCTAATAGTTCCCCCTGAACTCAAATTACTTTCTATATTCCCAGATGGTTGGGAGGATTCAGAGGGGTTATTTTGCCCATACTGCAACCCCGGAGTCACGTTAATCGTCAACAACGGCGGCGCTTCCGGATTCACCGCACTAAACTCACTACCATCGGGAAACTTAAAACTATTTGCCGTAGATGCCAAAAACGAACCGCCAATATCTAACCGGGCATTGGGACCAAAAATCACCCCATTGGGATTGAGTAAAAAGAGATTCGCCGCACCATTTGCCCGAATCAAGCCATCAATATCGGAAATATTAGTACCCGTTACCCGACTAAAAATAGTCTCAATTTCCAAGGCATTGTTAAAAAACGCTTGACCCCCCGTGGGAATAGAAAACTCCTGGAAACTATGGAACAAGTTAACCCCGCGCACTGTGCCATCCTCAATTGTGAACACCTTGCCATCTGGCGTAACACGAGAATTAACCGGAAGCGTATTATCAGGAATTATCGGCTGTGAACTAGCGGGTTGAACACCAACCATCACGCTGAACGCGACGCTGCTAGCCAATGCTAGGGAAAAGCCTTTTTCTTGTGTAAGTGATACCTTTTCAGGGCAAGTCCAATCCTTGTTTACCGCGCTTGACAGTGCTGCGAAGATATGCATAGTATAAGCTCCAGCAATTTATCTGTTGATGTGCCTGTCAACCCACCCCACCAACTTGAGAAGTATGTTTCATCAAGTAACCCTTAATCTAATTTTTGTGAGGTGGGTTAAAACGAATTAACTGCTAATGGATAAAATGCTTTTGCCCTGATTCAGAGAATTAAACCCAGTGGGGTTCAGTGGTTCTATTATAGATAGGAATAAACTGAAAATGACAGGGGTTATTTTTATAGTGTGAAATAATTTATACTTAGCTTTTACAGCTTGCCATCAGAAGAAAATTCTGGGGGTATTGCATTCCCAATCCACCTTGACTAAAGGAAAATCTCTGCACACCAACTGTAGGGGCGCACTGACGTGCATTGGTGTCAACTTAAGGTAAAAAGCAGGGGAAGCTGGGGAAGCTGGGGAAGCTGAGGGAGCAATGTAAAGACGCTTCTCCCATCGCGTCTGGGAGTTCTTGGAGCCAGGACACCGTAGCTGAAAATTAGGATGGGCAAGGGTTGTGGCTTAAGTTGACACGCATGAGGCTCAGTGCGCCCTCGGGACTTGAGCAATGGTGCGTTACGGTTCGCTCTCCTCGCGATGGCGGCTTGACCCAGCTAAAATTGTGGAATAGATTTTACCATTGAATCGGGCGCACGTCTGTGCGCCCCTACAATTCTAATCGACCCAATTAGGTGTGCCACGCCACTACAACTTGACAACAAGTGGACAACAAGTTGACAGCCGATAATAACTATGCTAGGTTGAGCAAAATGTTATAATTTCCTAACAAAAAAACCCTTTTCTCTCTTGCATTTATTGTTAGAAACGCTACAATTTTTGGTGACAGAAATAAAACCGTCAACTCACAATACGACTGAAAATCAATTACCCCACCTGAGTTCAGAGGCAATTAACCCTAATCCTGAAGCCGATTAATACTCCGGTGACCGGTGAGTCGTCTACAAACCAACTAAAATCTGAAGATTTTCCCCCAAGTTAACCAAAGCTAGATGGGGTCAATCTTCAACTGAAAACATCGAGACATTTGCAACAAGCATGAGATAAACTTTGACAACCAAAACCCAAGGAGTTTAGGGAAAAATGGATTGCAGTACTATTGAACAGACCCTAACTAATTACAAGTAATCTAGTTAGGGTCTGTTCAATGTAACACCACAACCACAATGGTGCTATACAATCAACCGATTATGACTGCTCTGCCAACGCCCGTTCGATCATCTCCGGAGTTGCTAGAGGCATAGAACATTGTAATCGGATACAAGTGTCTGTAACTGAATCGTCGCTTGGTTCTTTCCCAGGAATAGGTAGTAGTTCCAAGCGTCCTTTCATCATCTCCACTAAGGTTTGCACCATCAACCAATTCATACCGGGTGAGGTTGTTGATGAGGTTGTTTCCTGTTCCTCTGAGTCATTAGTGTCGGAGAGTAAATCAACGGCTTCACTCCAAATCGAGTTGGGACATTCTAGATCAATCCAGATATTCACCATCTGGGGGTTGTCAGAATTTGCTGTAGAAACCTGAATACTCCCTTCTTCCATTTGGGCAATAGCGCTGTCCACAATTCCCACTAATACCTGACGAAAACCCCTAGGATCAGCTAAGACTTCTA
This sequence comes from Coleofasciculus sp. F4-SAH-05, assembly GCF_040222985.1. NCBI lineage: Bacteria > Bacillati > Cyanobacteriota > Cyanophyceae > Coleofasciculales > Coleofasciculaceae > Coleofasciculus > Coleofasciculus sp. F4-SAH-05. The sequence goes on along the minus strand of NZ_JAVKBY010000090.1, from coordinate 7,918 downwards.
TCTGGGGATCAGGGGAAATCACTTTCAGCCGCAGATTACGATTCCCGGCTTGCATGTGGGTGAGGACTTCGAGTTCTTCAAAGCATTGGCTCAATTGCAAAGGACGAGTCTCTAGACGATTAGTACCGTGTTCCGTTTTGGCTACGGCAATCACCTCATCTAAAATTTTTACCATCTTCTGCGCCGAGGTATGGGCTTGAGCCACGAATTCCTTAGCTTCTTCGGGTGAGTCACACAAATCGGACAAAATGAGCTGATGCATCCCCATCAAACTACTCAGGGGTGATCGCAGTTCGTGGGATGTCCGCGCCAAGAACCCAGCTTTATATTGGCTGATTTCATGCGCCATTTGGTAAGCCAGTTGGGTTTGCTGGAGTTCCTGCTTCAGGGGTTGAAGTTCATCCTCCTTCACCGGTTCCGCCTTAGCTGGCTGTGATTCCTCGGGTTTTGACATTGGCGGTTCTGATACCGTTGAACCGTCTGGCTGTTTGCTGGAACGAGTAGTGCGGCTGACAACGAGTCCCATGACAATACCCACTACTAGATAGATCAGCTCCATGTTGCCCATATTTTTTCCAACTCTTCAACGTAATTCGCGGGACTCCCCATCCACAATCTTTTATTTGGCTAGGGTAGTAGGCTAATGAATTCTATTTTTATTCTTGCCATACCCGCCTACCGATTAAGCATAGCCCGTTTTCCCCATCGTCATCACCCCTTAGACAGGGAACAGTCGAATGAGACAGCGCCTTGGCGCAAAATTTGCCACCCGTCTCCTGTCCATTTCACCACCGTAGAGGGTGCGCCTTGGGTATTGGGGTGACGCTCCTCTAATTCTTTGGATTCGGTGGGATGAAGCGTCAGCACCTCCGGAAACTCTGCCTCAATTTCTGGCATTGTATGTAAGGGAGGTTTGCCGGAGACGTTGGCGCTTGTTGTGGCTAAAGGACCCGTCTGGGACAAAATTGAGATCGCGACTCTAGAGTCGGGAACCCGCAAGCCAATTGTGGTCGGAGCTGTGGGGTTCATCGCCGCCGGAACTTTATCCGAAGCCGGTAACACTAAGGTGAGCGCTCCGGGCCAATAGTGCTTTGCCACTTGCTGCCAAATCTCTAATTCGGCGTCTGTCCCCTTGACATAAGACCAAAGTGATGATGGGAATGAACCCATTAAAATTAAGGGTTTGTTATTGCTTCGCTGCTTCAGCGTAAATATTAATTCTGCATAATCCGGTCGCACAGCGAGAGCGGGTATCGTGTCGGTAGGAAAGCTTACGATCTGACCAGAATTAGCGCCAGCCACTAGGGCAGACATGAAGACATGAGTCATATTGAGGTTATATAATACTCCAATAGTTTCAGGGAAATATTTAATAGTTTGCTGGAAAGTAAGACAAAAGTCAAAATTTGTCTTATGTCTTATGTCCGCTCATGTCCTGATGATTGCCTGGAATTGCCATGCTGTTAAAGCCATCATTTTAGGAATTTTTATCCAGGGTGTTTGACTGGACATGATATCGTTTGTCGGATTTAGAACTTATGACGTATTACTGCCGATACGCCAAGGCAAAACGGTCAATTCCGGCTAAATCTGGGATAATTTGAATCTGACAATAACTCCCCTGTTGATGCAACAACTGAGCAACCGTATCACCTTGTCCTGCCATCATTTCTATCATCCAAACGCCCCCAGGATGCAGGTAATCGGGAGCCGTCCTAATCAGGTGGCGAATGCAGTCTAGACCATCAATTCCCCCGTCAAGTGCCATAAGAGGTTCGTGATCCCGTACTTCTGGCTGTAACTGTTGTAGCTCATCTCTGGGAATATAGGGAGGGTTGGAGACTATACCACTCAATTGCCCTTTGAGTGATGTCAAGGGGGACAACCACGACCCTTGATAAAATTGAATTCTTGACTCAAATCCTAGCTGTTGAGCATTCAGTTGGGCAATCGCGAGGGCATCATGACTGTAATCAACGGCGTGAATTGTCGCATCAGGAAACGCCTCAGCTAATCCTAACGCGATCGCACCACTCCCTGTACCTAAATCTGCCCACTGTCCAGCGTCGAGTTGAGGGATTGGACTCTGCCCCGCCGCACTGACAGCCAAATCGATTAAATACTCGGTTTCCGGTCTAGGAATCAACACTGCAGGCGACACCTTCAGCGAAAAACGCCGCCAAGGAGTGACTCCTACTAGATACTGTACAGGCAAGCGATCACAAAGACGCCGCTGCCAGAGTTGAGTAAGAACTGACAGCGGATAACGTAATTCAATGTGCGATCGCGCCTTAAACGACTCTAGGCGTAGCGATAAGGGGTCAAGTCCTGCGACCTCTTGAAGCAACCAATCTACTTCAGCCACAGGGATATCAGCCTCTACAGCCGACCGACGGGCGTCTTGTCGCCACAGCCAGAGGTTTTGACCCGATACTACAGCCAATGTCCTAATGTCCTAGAGGATGGCTCTGGCGTTGTAGCCATGAGTAATTAACCTGATTCCCTTTAGCCTAATTTAGATCTATTGAGAAGAGGATTGACGCAAAAATTGTAAAGATTCTTGCGAAGGAATGAGTAGAATTTGCTCAAGTTGAGGGTTATCCTGAGTCTGCAATGTATTAATAATACCCTCTAGCGGCACAACCTGGATCTGAACACTCGAAGCCAGGTTAGGCTGTTGTTCCTTAAAGCGGTTGACCAAATTCTGTAACTGCTCTTTGTCAAAGAAAAAGGGAATGACTTGCTGACCCTCTTGTTGAATCGTTAAATACCCTCCTTGTTGACCTCCTTTTGCCACAAACAGAGGGACACCCCGAAATTCTTGCCCTTGACCCAGAAGCTGTTGGGCGGACTGCACTTGCCGCTGCACTGGAATATAGGCAAAATCTAAACCATTAGGTTGGTTTTGACTCTGTTGATCGAGTTGATAGACTTCTGCTAACGATACAGGCACGACCCGGACTTGGTTACCCAACTCAGGCTTTTCCTGCTTCAATCGTTCCACAAAGGCTTCTGCGTCTCCCTGGCTAATAAAGACGCCTGCAACTGCTTCATTCTGATTGTTCTGATTAGGAATAGAGGCGACTAAGGGTGAGCCTTCTCCATCAGTAACTGTAAATACAGGTACGGTTTGTAACTTTTCCATCACCTGCTGTTCGGTCAAAGCCAGCGCCCGCAGATTTCCACCAAAAAAGGAGCCTAGGAGAGTAGTCCCCACTAAGCCCAATGTTGCACTCCAGCGAACTAATGATTTCATCACAATTACCTCTTGAATTCTCGCGTAATACCTGATCAAAACTAGGATACCGCTCTCACTTGATGATGACATCTCTTTCTTGAGATGATGACATCTCTTTCTTGACATCCTCACCGCACTCATAGGGCGGTGATTCCCTACCAGTCTATCCAGCCATTGAATTCCAACAAATCAAACAGGTTCCATTCTGAACAGTTGGAACTCCGGTGGATAGGCTCTCGCTGGGCTTCGGCGTGAGGCTTCGACGGTTAGCGCTCAGCCGAACGGTTGACGGCTCACCACAAACCGCCTCATCAGAGGTCTTACACTTGCTCCCCGTCCATTTAGAGTCGTGGGTATGCCCTACCCCGACTTTTTTTATGTTTATGGATGCGTTATTCTGAGCATTCCTAGTCTTATCTGAGTTAAGAAAACTGACTAGATTTAATCTAATAGAGTTCCAGTTGTTGAAGATAAGAGTTAATGTAATTATCTCAAATTCATAAAAAGGTCAAAACTTATTCAGCACCCCCTCAACGATGAGCAGATGGCGTTCCTTGCGCCGAATTCAGATAAAAAAAATCGGGATGACAGGATTTGAACCTGCGACATCCTGCTCCCAAAGCAGGCGCGCTACCAAGCTGCGCTACATCCCGATGCATATCTTGATAATATACCTTAGCGTCCAAATTGCCCAGTCTCAATCGCATAAAAATCAGTCCGGATACCAGAACATGCCTTTGATGCCTTCGGGATCAGCCATAAATCCCATTTGCCGATAAAAATTGACCACTTGGGGATCGGCAAAGAGAGTGATATTACTGATATCTTCACTGCGAAGTTTCTTAATGGTGTACTTCATCAACGCCTTACCCAGCCCCTTACCTTGGAATTGGGGGTGAACCACCACATCCCAAATTGTGGCATTAAAGGCATGGTCAGACGTAGCCCGGGCAAAACCAATCAGACGCCTCGTGTTCCCTCGCTGTTGCCACATGGACACGACGAGGAAACTATATTCAATCGCTTTACGAACTTTCCGCATCGGTCGTCTTGACCAACCCACGGCGTCGCAAAGCTCCTCTAATTCATACAGATCAAATTCTCGATCCGTACTAAATAGGATACGCCAATTACCAGCGCGATCGCCAGACGCAGGAGACTCGCTGAAATTTGAAATGGTATCCCCTTCAAATTTTGTCGATGTCGAAGCAGTGTCAGCACTGCCAAAAAAGCTCTTCCAAAAACCCATGCCGATGTGGCTATAGCATTTTATACTGGTTATCCGTTACACAAGACCTAGGCCAAGCTACTTACGGCTAGACGTATCTAACGGGTTAGCTTGACGATTATTCAAAACTTTGACGTTTTGAACTGTAGCACTCAGGCTAATGACAAAGGCTTTCAGAAGCCGTTACATAAGACTCACCCAAAGTTACCCACAAGTGGACATCCTTGACGCTTACTTCCTGCTTCACTCTGGCAGTGACGGCACTCAACCAGTCCACAGGCTCTACCCCACCTAACTGGCGGAACCATCTTTGTTCAGTCTATCTTTGTTCAGGCTATCTTTTTCAGGCTATCTTTTTCACCTACCTATTTTTTACCTACCTAGCTGTGGTTTTTGGCTGGATAGGTATACCAATAAAGTATACATATAATTGGCAGCAAATTCTATCGGGACAAATGTCTACCCAATTTTGGGCAATAATGGGTAACGGTTTCCAGCTTTTTGATTACAGCCAATTACCCCACACTGCACTCCATCAAGTCAGTGTGGGGCAAGTCAGTGTGGGGAGTTGTCTCTTATCATGCATAACTTTTCATGCATAAATTTTGGATTGACCCCCGGTAGGACAACTTTCACCTGACATGCTTATCGTACCACAATTGGCGCAATACATTCCTATAACCATTAGGACTAAAGCTGGCTCTTGCAGTCAAGCAAGCAACAACGTCTTATGTCAACACCAAATTTGACCCTATCCCTACGCTAATCGCCTACACTTAAAGTTTGGCGGTCAGTGGCAAATCGTGACTCAGAGCAAGACCTTCTTCAGCTAGACTGAGGCTATTGTGCCGAATTTGTGAGAGATTAACCAGATACGGCAGGTTTTTGCTTTGAGGCTGAGCTTGCTGGGTTATCCTAAAAGCTTTTAACTAAAGCGAACGCCTTCTCCCCCTACTTATGGCTGCGGGTCTGAAATCATCCACACTAGAACTGCTGAAACGCTTCAATCGGGCGTTTCCAGAATTTTATGAGCAGTTTGTCAGTAGTGAGATCCAATTGCAAAACCTGAGACTAGCTTACAAACTGTACAAAACTCGGCGCGTCGTCATTGAGATCAAACCCGAAGGCTCGAAAAGCGCTCTACATTTTGCCTACCGTAACCAGTCTTTTCTCCTCAGCGATATTTTTGGGGTTTTAGCGGCTTATGGATTAACGATTCACAGCCTGAGTCTTCATGGTCAAATCAGTCCCCCCATGTTGGTGTTCATCAAGCTAGTCGTATCCCGTGGTAGCAAAGCCCTGACCCCCAAAACAGCCGATAATGTCTGCCGTGCCATTCGGGAGGCGTTGGCGGGACGTTTTGAAGTCGAAGAAATGCTGGCGGTGGAATTTAATCTGGATGCTGGCTTAGAACAAGTCGAAACTGAGTTCTATGTAGATCCAGTATTTCATCTACCCGCCCTGTTAATTGAAGCTGATAACCAGCCGGGATTATTTTATAAGGTAATGTACGCCGTCTGGCAAGAAGACTTACTCGTCGTCAACGCTAACTTACTCGTCTGGCGTGGACGTACCCGCCTTATTCTCTACTTGCTCGGTCCCAATGAAAACTTGATTCCCGAATATTTAGGGCAGAAAATTGCCGAAAGTGTTCGACAACGATTATTAGGGCGTCGGTTTTGAGTGTTGAGTGTGTCGAGGCGGGTTGAGGAAATTTCGCCCAAGCTGTTGATGATATGTCGGACTAAGAAAGGCTCTGCTAACCGTAAGAAACGGACTGCTGAGGTAGCCAAACTGCACAGCAAAATAACAAATCGCAGAAGTGCTTACCAATGGCAGGTCGCTAACAAACTGGTCAAGGTAAACCCACGGAATACATCCAGGGAATGCAGCGCCTGTGGTCATATTGATAAAGCAAACCGGGACAGAGAGCGGTTTATCTGTGTCGAGTGCGGTCATTTTGATCATGCCGATAAGCAAGCTGCGCGAAATATTAAGCGTAAAGCCGTTGTTGAATATGACTTGAAATTAGTTAAGGTACCCACGGACTGTGGGAAACCCAAACAGCTAAACCTGTTTGAAACGCCCAGCACTGAATTAACAGTGCTTAGCCCTGAGCGAAGCCGAAGGGCTAAAAGGAGAAAACACGACACCCGCAAGGGTAAACATCGTGTGCCTGGGAACCTGGGAAGACAGCTAGAACTGTTTTCTCAGGATATGTGGAATGTGAGTTCCGCAGAATCCCCCTTTTAGAAAAAGGGGGAGTGTCAACCTCTTGACCACCTGTCCCAATTCTCGGATAGGATGGATGTATGGCAACGATTGAGATTCTAGGGGCTACCCACGCCTACGAATTAACGCCTCCCAAGGCATCCTCATCCCCAGTTTTGGTCTTTATCCATGGCTGGCTTTTAAGTCGTAACTATTGGCAACCACTGATTGATCGATTAGATGATGATTATCAATGTTTAGTTTATGATTTGCGGGGATTTGGTGATTCTCAATCCCCAACGGATAAAACACCAAAAACCGAATCGGCTTTGAGGGCTACCACCTCTGGCGGGGCGGGTGCGAAGGATAATGCGGCATTAACATCGGCAGACGTTGATGCCACTCATTTATCAACCAGTAACTACACCCTTGTGGCTTATGCTAGGGACTTGGGTATTCTACTCGAAAAGCTGGATATCGATAACGCTTGGCTGATTGGTCACTCTCTAGGTGGCAGTATTGCCTTGTGGGGCGCATCAGTGGCTTCAGAACGGGTCAAGGGGGTGATTTGTCTGAATGCGGGGGGTGGCATTTATTTAAAAGAAGAGTTTGAACGATTTCGGAATGTAGGGAAACAGTTAGTCAAACGCCGCCCTCAGTGGTTATGTTATCTGCCCTTGATTGATGTACTGTTTACACGGGCACAGGTGGCACGTCCCCTGGCACGTCGTTGGGGACGACAACGGGTGATTGATTTTGTTGTGGCTCACCCAGAAGCAGCATTGAGGAGTCTCTTGGATTCGACAACTGAGGCTGAGGTTCACCGTTTGCCTCAGGTGGTATCACAGCTTCAGCAACCCGTGTATTTTTTGGCGGGGGCGAATGATAGAGTAATGGCTCCTAAATATGTGCGCCATCTGGCTAGCTTCCATAAGCTTTTTCAAAATGGCGGTGCTAATGTGATTGAAATTCCTAATTGTGGTCACCTGGCAATGGTCGAACAACCCGATATTGTGGATACTCAAATTCGCAGGATTTTGGCTGAGTCGTTGAGTTGAGCGTCAGTTAAATGGCACTGACCGAGAACTAGGGATACAAGCCTCGTCCTTTTAGGACGACTTTTTATTTTCTCTTAGTCTTGTATTGTAATAAATAATGTGTTAATCTATAAAATTAGTCTAGCACAGGCGAAAGTCGTGAGTATCGCCAATCGATTTATCGATGATTATCACGTAAAGTGA
>NZ_JAVKBY010000086.1:0-13480 GCF_040222985.1 Coleofasciculus sp. F4-SAH-05 | reverse complement strand
CTATTCATCCACAACGTTTTTTCCAAACAGGAAACTTTAATACATAGTGAGGCAAAATTGCTAGCTCCCCCCACACCCCACACCCCATACCCCACACCCAGTATCCTATCGTGGGTAATGTGGCTTAAGTTGACACCAATGTCTCTTCCCTAGACCCAACCTACCCCCTGAAGCTAGCTCAGTTGTAACCCAGTTCATGTTAAGATCCATTTCAATTCTGAAAATTCGCTTAGAAAGGAAGACTTAACTATGGAAGCAGCCATGCTGTTGGCGAAATTGCCTGAAGCCTACTCTATCTTTGACCCTATCGTAGACGTTCTCCCAGTCATCCCCGTCTTTTTCTTGCTGCTAGCGTTTGTTTGGCAAGCGGCTGTGGGTTTCCGGTAAATCAATAAAATCAATTATGGCAAGGACACCCAGTTAGGGGAAATGGCACTGACTTTAGAGTTTGTAGCCAGCGATGCGAAAGCTTCTGGTATGCTTCGTGCCTACTACGAACCCAGCTTAAGTCAGCAGCATTCCAGTTAGGGGTGTCCTGATTCATAGTCTACAGCTTTATATATTTAGAGCTTGCTGCACAAAGTCGAAACCGCAAAGCCCATAAATGCTTTGAGTTTTATTGATAGAGGGTTTGATTCAAGGAAATCGGGTAGCATCCTTCAAATGTATGGCATCACCAAGCTATGGAAAAATGTACCCTTGCTCCCCCAGCTCTCCCAGCTTCAAGAGCTTCAAGAGCTCCCCCTCACCACAACACTTATTCAGCAGCCCCTATTTAGCTGCGTCCGCAATCGTTTTCTGAAACGCCGATCGCTCACCAAGGCGTTTAATATAGTCTGAGATAGCTGGGTACTCGCCCAGGTCAAGCTGTAACATGATCGGGATATAACTCAAATACGATCCCACAGCCACATCAGCGACACTAAACTGATCTCCCAACAAGAACGGTTGATTCTTTGACACTCCCCCGCTTGAAATACGGGGGATTCTTGAGCTAATCACAGCCATGCAAGAGTTACCCCTAATTAGGTCTTACACGATTATGTCCTACCCGAAGTCAACTAGAATATCACTTAATATCTAGAACCCCTCTTCTTTGGATAGCTCTCCAAGCTTTTACCTGAGTTAATCAGGAAGTTACCGGATGCCCTACGGTACTTATTAACTATTTAGTTTTTACAAAAAGTGCTATTCCGACTGAGAAAATCGGCATTGTACGAATTTTGGCTCGTTTGAAATCCTAGCCAGACCAATGACACCATTTTTGTATTTTCAGAAGGTTTTTATATGTACAGAGTTATCACCTACAAACTCTGTTTTCTCATGTTATTATTATACCTAGAATTAGCAAGAAAAGCAACTTTAGTTGCTAGGCTAAACGCCTCGCTCGGTTTCATCCCTCGGATAAATCGCGAGGGCTTTCACCATTGCTTATCCTGTAAACGTTGCTCAAGCGGGGGAAATAATTTTGGCATTTCCCGCTCTCGACTCGCCTCCACAAAAATTCCCGGACCAAGCGTCGCATTGGCAAACAAAATCCATTGAGCTATGGTTGCTTGCTCCTCCAATCCGTTCAGGTTGCCATATTTTTGAGCCAAGTAGAGCAAAATTGCTCCCGACTCCCACAGTTGGAAATCCTCATCCATAATGGCGGGAACTTTTCCCATGGGATTAATCGCCAGATAATCCGGCTGGCGATGTTCTCCAGCTTGCATGTCCAACAGTACATAATCGTAGGGAACGCCCAATTCTTCCAAATACCACTGGACAATTGACGCCCGACTGCGGGAGCCACCATAAAGTTTCAGCATCGTCGTTTTGGTTAGAGAACTTTGTGAGTGTATTCGTGCTGTTTAACGTCGTCTTCCTTACGCACAACTCGGATCTGATTCAGCACCCGCTTGCGTTCGATAGAGTAGTTAAAATCATCGCGCATTGTACCAGGGGGAATGTGGGCTTGTGCCTCCGGACGAGTTTTGTAGGTGCGAGCTGCTGCGATCGCGCGGGCAATAAAATCATCGCAAAAATGAGCCTCTGCGGGAAATTCCGGCGGTTTTTCTGGGGTGTCACCACTGATAACCTCGCCCAGTGTGGTGCCACGCGCCATGGAATAGGAGGTCGGAATCCCTTTGAGAACTGCCTCTAGAGCCGCAGAAGGAATCGGTTCCAGGATTTTTACCTCCTCAACTTCACCCTCTTGTTTCAAGAAGCAGGTGGCTAACCCTACCACTAAATAGTTCTCCGCACTAACGTCAGGAGCATCCTGTAATGCTGTTGTCGTTGCCATATTTCTCAGTGTCCTTAACTATTCCCAACCCAAACCAATCAGTTACTTGGGTTGCATTTTACCATCTTCTAGACGGGACATTCTTTATCTGTAGGTCAGACTGGGCAATCTCTTGCTGGGGAATGTAAAGAAACGTTGCAGATTTCTGGCAGGTTACCGTTAGCCCTGTAAGGTTGGGGGACAGAGCATCGCCAGATGGCAATAAAGGTTTGAGTGCTGATTGCGAGCGGAATGAACTCGTGTTCGATTGTGCCAATTTTTGTAGGTTCACACAGCTAGCGGGGTGAACCACACCCAGGATAGAGGGAATGACTCAGCTTCATTCATTAAGATTTCAGGAAAGCAGCTAAGCTGTGCTGTAGATTTCTCATAGAACATCAATCAGTTGGGTTGGCTGGTGATTATTAAGAGGAGTAAAGACGCCTCAGGAAGTGACACACCGACACCAACTCGCGGGGTGCAGCCAGACTTAAGGTTGATTGTAGATAGACCGCAGGTGTTGTTGGAGAACGATTATGAACGCTCATGTATTTATCAAAGGCGATGAAGAGAATAGACAATGGATTCCCATGTCCCGCCGGAAACCCCAGCCTTTACCCACGATTACACTAACCCCTCGAACCCCTAACCACCTTTCGATTAAAAATTTACGCACCTCAGCTCAACGCCAAGCCAAACAGGGAGAGTACAGGAGTGCGATCGCGCTTTTGAGTCAGGCAATTAAACATCATCCTACCCACGCTATTGACTATAACAACCGAGGATTGATTTACTTCCAAATGGGTCAGCGTCAAAAAGCTTTAGACGATTACAACCGAGCTTTACAACTCAATCCCGAATTGGACAGCGCTTACAATAATCGCGGCAATTACTATGCTGCCATGGGACAACTCGCCAAAGCACTCGCCGATTACGAAAAAGCATTGGATCTCAATCCGCGTAATGTTCGCACTTGGATTAACCAAGCCATCACCTTTCGGGAATTAGGGCTTTATGACCTCGCCATCGAAAACCTGGACTTGGCTTTAATCCTGGGATGCCTACAAAACCACATCTATGCCGAACGAGGTCGTACCTATCATCTGCGGGGAGACTGGAACTGCGCGATCGCTGACTATCAACGCGCACTTTCTCAACTTCCTGTGTCAGGAACCTCGGGTCGTCTGCGCCAGAAAGTTGAAACCTGGATGGGTGAGTTGCTTGATCCCTTAAGCGCATGAATTCAAACCTCAACAGGGGGTTGAAACTGTTCCCTGTTCCCTGTTCCCTGTTCCCTGTTCCCAATTCCCTATTTCCTGTTCCCTGTTCCCTGTTCCCACCACAAAACTCCCTGTAGCAGCCCCTATTTAGTTATCGGGCATGAGACGCCGATCTTCCCAGACGACTTGACGCTGATTTGGATCAACCCGATAACTTTGATCTTGCATAACTCGTCTAGCTTGTGCCGGATCAAACGCTTCGCCGAAGTCATTGCGGAGTTTCTGAACCCGGCTTTGGGTGCGTTTCACTTCTGATCGTACTTCTTGCAACTTCGCCTTTTGGGACAGATGATAGGGCAACAGTTGTGCCAATCCCGCGATCGCGGCAGCACAAAGAATCAGATTTACCACTAATTTAACCGTAATTTCACCCGCTACGACGGAGTAGGAATGCCGCCGTGGACGACGTTCTTGGCGAGGAACCCTGCGGCGGGTTGGTAAAGGTTGCCGAGTGGGTCGAGAGGTTGGGATCGCATTCATCTCAAAAAAACTCGCTGGAGACTCCCGTTATCGTCTTTAATTTAGCGGCAGAGGAAAGCTCGGCAAAAAGTATCGCTTCCCTTGTACAAAAGTTGGTAATACCCCTACCGCCTTATTGACTAACGACGTTTGACGCGCCAGCGTTCGCCTCTCGTCTGGATAGTTACAGACTCGTGCTTTTAAACTGTACGCCTAGGGGTTGATGGAACCTATGTCCGTTGCCAAAAGGTTGACAATCACTAACATTTTCTTTCAGCTTCATCCTGGCAGTGTTGGCACTCACCAGTCCACCGACTGACACGATCGAGCTGGTCGCCTAATGTGCCTAACGTTCAGATCATAGACAAAGAGTTTTCCTCAGGCAATACTCTGCTGCGGATAGTCAGATACTTTACAGCATTTTGTTGCCATTATCCGGAATTAGGAGATGAGGGGTGCAACTCAAACCGTATCTACAAGACAAGGGTGGACATCACACCCCTCATCCTTGCCAGTTCCTAGCCAGATTGAGAATGAGAACTACTTATAGAGTTCCGTAGCTAAACGGAAGGCTAAGATACCGGGAATGATCGCTACGACAAGAGCGACGAAAACTTGGGTATCTGAAAGGGACATGGTTTACAAGCTCCTAATTAAACATCAATATGACCTTTAGTCTACTGGCTATTGCTCCGTTTTCGGCAGAAATTTCGGGCAACACGTTAAGATTAGTTAACAGAAGGCTCATAGTTGCCGAGCAAGAGCAGCTTACGTCCTCGTCAATACTCGAAATCATTATTTATTTCATTAATGCTGGATCAAGTTTTTAAGTTACCGTTCAATCTAGGAATTGAAGCCCCCTTAGTCCTGCTGATTTTGGTTGCCCTCGAAGCTGTGCTGTCAGCCGATAACGCGATCGCGCTGGCAACAATTGCTCAAGGGTTAGAAGACAAGCAACTTCAGCGACAAGCGCTGAACTTTGGCTTGGTGGTGGCTTACATTCTGCGGATTAGTCTGATTCTGACGGCAACGTGGGTGGTCAAGTTTTGGCAATTTGAACTCCTCGGCGCTGCTTATTTGCTTTGGTTAGTCTTCGAGCATTTCACCTCCGAGGAAGATGAACAACATCACCATCATGGACCCCGATTTACATCGCTGTTACAAGTAATTCCTCTGATCGCCATTACTGATCTAGCATTTTCCTTAGATAGTGTCACCACCGCGATCGCGATTTCTGACCAAATCTGGCTGGTTCTGGCAGGTGGCACCATCGGTGTGATTACCCTACGATTTATGGCAGGATTATTCATCCGTTGGCTGCAGGAGTATGTCAACCTGGAGGATGCGGGTTACATTACCGTTGGTATAGTCGGATTGCGACTTTTGGTTCGGGCGATTAATCCCGAATTCGTGCCGCCCGAATGGTTGATGATTACCATTATTGCCTTGATCTTCCTCTGGGGATTTGCCCAACGCACGAATGAAGCCGACAACTCACTCCCTGAAGTTAATGAACAGCTTGAGTAAGTAGGGGGGAAATTAAAGTCGGGCGGCGAAGATCATCATTTGTCATTTGGTGATTGTGCAGGGTTCATTGGTAATCCTCTTCCCCTGCTCCCCTGCTCCCCCTGCTTCCCCTGCTTCCCCTGCTTCCCCTGCTTCCCCTGCTTCCTCCCCTCACTACCTAACTATTGGGCAATACTCCGGCTATAACCGCCGCCAAAATTGCCACACCAAAGGCGACACGATACCAGACAAAAATCCAAGTGTTCTGAGTTTGCAGATAACGAATTAGCCACGCGATCGCGGCATAAGAAAACACAGCGGATGATATCACGCCCACGGTGAGAGGCATTAATCCTCCCTCGCCGACTCCAGATTCTAATAAATCCTTTAACTCCACTAACCCGGCTAGGGTAATCGCGGGAATGCCTAGCAAAAAGGAAAAGCGGGCGGCTGTTCCTCTTTCCAATCTCATAAACAAGCCTGCTGTAATCGTTGAACCCGATCGCGATACGCCAGGAATGAGCGCCAAGGCTTGAGCAAATCCCATCAAGATGCCATCCTGCATCCCCAATTTATCGAAATTACGCTCTCTAGTACCGATCTTTTCCGCAACGCCCAAAAGCAGCCCCATAAAAATCGAAGCACAAGCGATCGCGACAGTACTCCGTAGGGGAGAATTATCAAAATCTGGAATAAATATCTTAATTAACAAGCCACAGAAGACAATCGGTAAAGTACCTAAGCCGATACCCACCGCCATGCGAAAATCGTTGGCTTGGTAATCCCTCCTCTGAATCGCTTTAATCGTACCTGTGGAAATTTGCCATAAGTCTGACCAAAAATACCACAGCACGGCAGCAATACTCCCCAGCTGAATAATTGCCGTAAAAGCAACCCCCGGATCACCCCAGCCTAATACCACAGGTACGACTTTTAAATGTGCAGTACTGCTAATCGGGATAAACTCCGTTAACCCCTGCACGATTCCCAGTACCAACGCCTGAACAATGTTCATCTGGGAGGTGGATTGGGTGGTGGGTACGGCGACGTCTGTGGATAAGCTGGTGGCAAAACTCTTCAATGGAATGGTGAGTAAGGCACTTAGAAGGCTAAGACTTAAAAATTTGAACCACCGCCACTGCAATTTGATCATGTATGTCTTTGAGGTAAAATTCCCAATCCCCAATCACTAATCACCAGCCACTAGCATTAATCGGAATTCTGGCATAGCTTGATCGCGATCGCAAACTTTCTTAGGTGCTAGTCCATACACTATAATATTTCATATCCCCCTAGGGGGGATATAGCTCATGATATATTGAGATATGTAAACATAAGTAAAGAAAATTAAAGAAATCGTGTTTCGCAATAGTGTGTTTTCTGATACCTCCTCCAACTACTCCAACCCATCAGCAGCGGCTTGGCTGTTGATGTCAATTGGTCGCGCCTTGAATAGTTTAGGCATAACATCAAACGCCAGACGTCAAAGCTGGTGGCTGTTTGCCGCTGCTTCATTTCTGGTATCCGTACCTGTGTTCGTGCAAGCACCATTAGTCCGGCAACTGCCCTGGTTCAGTGTACTGTTGACCTTAGGGTGGATAGGGCTGGGATGCAAGCTGCTGGAGCATCCAACAATGCGAGTGTGGGGAGATTTGTTACTCGGGTTTAGTTGGTGCTGGCTAGCCGGTTCAATTTATTGGGGCTGGCTGCGGAGTGAACCCCTGTTACATTTACCCATTGAAGCCATTGGTCTACCCTTTGCCCTGTGGGGGTTATGGCGGGGAAGAGGAGTCGTCGGGAATCTGTTTTACCTGGGTTCTCTGTTCGGGACAGTTCTAACCGACGTATATTTTTACATAACCGATCTGATTCCCTACTGGCGTCAGATTATGGACGTTGATCCCGCCTTGATTACACCCATCTTGCAAGAGGCGATCGCACAAGTACAAACCCCTTGGGGAATTAGCTGGGCAGCGGTTTTAGGATGTACACTAGGATTAGTAGGATGTGGGGCATTGACCCGAGGGCGATTGCCGTGGTGGGCATTTAGTGGGGCAGTATTGAGTACAATTTTGGTAGATAGCCTATTTTGGCTAGCAGCTACATGGCAATAAAAGCTCATGAATGTCTACAGTAAACAAATTTTGACATCAAACCATAAGGGCAGTGAAGTTTCCGGAATCACTCGTTTGGCTTCAGAATGCATCTACTAGGATATAGACTTAATCCTCTGTTTATTTTTTAACCCGTCGTTGCTTCTGTGCCTGTGGTGACTCTACGATCCACTCCCTATTTACTTCTACCGACTGAGACTGGTAACCGCTACCTCCCCCTGGTGGGTAGTAACTGCTGGACAGTTGGTCGCGGAGATGATAACAATTTTGTTCTGTCTGATCGTTGGATTTCCCGAAATCACGCGATGTTACAGTGTACCGAAACCGGTGATTTCTATCTGATTGATTTAGGAAGTCGCAATGGTTCTTTCGTGAATGGACGCCGAGTGAGTATTCCGGTGACATTAAGAAACGGCGATCAGCTGATGTTTGGTCAGACTGAACTGGAATTTCATTCACCATCCGATACCCGTAACCGCGATCGCGATTATAGCCAACCTCCAAGTAGTGAAACCCTAACCTCTACGTTACATGTGCGCCGTCTAATGTCGGTGATGGTGGTGGATATCCGCGACTTTACGGTGCTAACTCGCCAACTGGATGAAAAGATTCTTTCGGCTGTGATTGGTACTTGGTTTCGCCAATCAGGAAATATTATCCGCAAATCGGGAAGTTGGGTGGATAAATATATTGGCGATGCAGTGATGGCAATTTGGTTTCATGGACATAAAGGGGTGAGTAAAGACGAAGCCATGAATGTGTTGCAAGCGGTTAGCGATTTGCACAGGATGACGGCATCCCTTTCCAGTCAATACCCCCTACCTTTCCCGCTACGCATTGGTACGGGAGTGAATACGGGTTATGCGATGGTGGGAAATACGGGCAGTGGAGATCGCCCTGACTATACAGCAATTGGCGATACAGTGAATGCGGCATTTCGTCTAGAGTCGGCGACGAAACAAATTGGTCTGGATATTGCTTTGGGAGAAGATACTTATAGCTATCTGGAACAGCTAGGATACAAGAATTTGGGCTTTAAACAACATATTGTTAGCCTGAAAGGGTATGAGAAGCCAACCACCACTTATGCGGGAACCTATGCTGATCTGAATAAGTTTTTAGCGACTCGCTGTTCCGAAAAACTGACCTAAACATTGTTCTGAGTAGCTATAACTGACATTAAATACCTCGGCAAATTTAGCGATTACCACTGGGCGAACTTGGTCTACGGTAATATTAGGAATAAACTGGGTAAGACTACCCACAGGTTTATTGGCAATTCCACAAGGGACAATGCGCTTGAACCCGCTTAAGTCAGGGCAGACATTTAGGGCAAAGCCGTGCATGGTAATCCAACGACTAACTTTAATCCCAATGGCGGCAACCTTGCGTCCCTCAAGCCAAACACCAGTCATCCCGGTTTCGCGATCGCCTTTAAGTCCATAAACCGCCAACACCTCAATTAAGAAGGCTTCTAACTGTCGCAGATACCAGTGTAAATCTTGCTGATAATAGCGTAAATTGAGAATGGGATAGCCGACAAGTTGACCGGGACAATGGTAAGTGACTTCACCTCCCCGTTCTATACGGTGAACCTCCCAATCAGCTTCTGCGAGGTTGAACTTGAGGAAGTCTAAACTTGCACCTTGACCTAAAGTATAGACTGGTGGATGTTCCATTAATAAGAGAACATCATCAAGGGTGGGATCATTAATCCGTTGTGACAGGAGCGATCGCTGTTGTTCCCAGGCGACGGTATACGGTATAAGTCCTTGATTGTATAGTAAGCATTGACGTTGTGCCATTCACGTCCTATTCTCTGAAGATAACTTACCTATTATGAAAGACAAACTTATCTATTGGCTAAATCAGTTATTAGTCGCTGATTTCTTCCTGGTTTTATTCAGCTTCTTCTGGTTCGCGATCGCACTCATCGGGCGATCGATTGGTGTTTCCCTGGGATTAGACCTGTGGTATAGCTTGTGGAACCCTGTCTTTACTCCTGCGATCGGTCTTTTAATGGCAGGTGCGCTGTTAACTGGGCTGATGAACCAGATTAACAAACGTTTGAATTCAGAATGACAAGGATATTAATACACTCGTTCTCAAGAGTAATTGTCAGCTCACAGCTACTGTAAGACAAGAGATTGAGACAACGTTATTATCGGGATTGCTGAAATAAGTTGTCCAACACGCCCAATCACCCTTAGTCGATGGATAGGTGATATAGTCTAATCAGCAAAAATACTTAGTTAAACAAGAACCTATGACTTTTTTGCAACTTGCCGTCATTACCTGTCTCACCTTTGTGTTGATCAAATTTACCGCCTCTGTCTTTGGCTATGGCAATAATCGCTTCTTGAATATCTTGGTTACAGCCATCCTCGCTATTTTTGTCACCTTTGAACTGGTGAAGCTGCTACAGGCAGTCTTCATTAAATTAGGATAGGACGCTGAAGATCCCCCATCAGTAATACCATAGATTCCTGCCTGGGGATTCCTATAGGATAAAAAAATGGCTCACTGGCTATCTGCCCATGCCCAAATGGTTTAACACGGCAGAACCGTGCAAAGCCATTCTAAGGATAGGGCGGTTAAAACCGCATCTAAACAAACAAAACCTGCCTTCGCAGGTTTCTAAATCCTAATTTAGGTGTTATTCCCTTCCTGGTAGAAGATTACCTATTTTTATCTTCCCCAGCTCCCCCAGCTCCCCCAGCTCCCAGACGTGCCATGGCACGTCTCTACATTGGCTTCCCCAGCTTCGAGTGTAGGTGTCACCGCCCATCCTAAGCGAGTAGGCTGCTGGTAAATCCGTTTCAACGTGTTGATATCCCGCACGGAGATTTCTGGGGGATGGCGAACTTGAGAATAGTACATCGTATCTGTTTCCACCGGAGAATGACCCCAAATCCCCAGCGCATGTCCGAATTCATGACGAGCCGTGGCTAGGGTATAATCTACGGTTTGGTGGGGACTCAGATAAATAGTAAACTTGTGCGCTAGAATACGTTGTGATTCCTCAACGCCGGGACGCAGATAAAATTCGTAGCGAGTTTCTGCGGTACGGGCGCGAATGTTCTCAAATCGTTGGGTTTCTTGGTTAAACGAAGCTTGTAAAGGAGGGCGCGATCGCACAATTGTAATATCTGCTGATTCTGTCTCAGAAACCACCTGTAACGGTAAATAGCCAGTCCATTCCTCTACCGCTTGTAACACAGCATTGTACCAATCGTGGAATCGTTTAGCACTAGCCGAGGATTCCGCTGATTCTCTGGGTTGTTCAATATACACCTGAACCGGAAACTCGGACCAAACCAGATACTCCACTGGGGTTAACTTAATCTCCGTAAAATAATCACCGACACCAGTTTGATCATCCCACCGCGCCAATGTTTGGGGGAGGGGGTGAGGTTGAGGAGTTGGGAGAGAGAACGGAATCCCAGGGATATGCCAAGATATCGATAGTAACAGAATTAAACCACTAGTCAAGATCGCGATCCACAAGAGACGTTTCCTGGTGCTATGGAGGAAACGCCTCAGCTTGGGAGCGGTAATTTTTCTCATCCCAAATTCGTTGCTTGTTCGATTCAGTGGGGGAAAATATCACTGATTCAACCACCCAGCACTCAGAACAATGGTCAAACCAATAAAGATAATAGCAAGCACCCAAGTAACCCGATTTAAGGCGGTTTCGGCACTTTTGGCACTAGTAAACAGTTGGGCTTGACCACCAATCCCACCAATACCATCCCCTTTGGGACTATGAAGCAACACTAAAACAATCAAACCGAGAGCAGATGCTGCCCAAATAATTTGCAGAACTTGACTGATCATACTTGATTATGGCTTAGGTGTCAATGGTAATGTGGTCTTCTTTTTTCGTCCAAGACCAAAGACTACAAGGCAACTCGTACTGGCGTCCGATTCTGTCGCACATCAAACTCCACTGGTTTGATCATAGAACGTCCCGTCATTTCTTCCGGTTGTGGCAATTTTAAGATGTCCAGAATCGTCGGCGCAATATCTGCCAGCCGTCCATCGCTACGCAGGGCAATGTCCGTGCCATGTCCAGGGATTTTTGTTTTTTCCCCTTCTATCAGAATAAAAGGTACAGGATTGGTTGTGTGAGCCGTCCAAGCATTGCCTTGTTCATCTCGCATATATTCGGCATTCCCGTGATCGGCGATAATGATCGCGGTTCCGCCCACTTTGTTGATACTCTCAACCAAGCATCCCAAACAGTAATCCACAGTTTCAATCGCTTTCACACAGGCGTCTGTATTGCCCGTATGTCCCACCATATCCGGGTTTGCGTAGTTAATTACCACCAAGGAGTAAATCATTTTGCTAATCGCCTTTACCGCCACATCCGTCACATCGACGGCGGACATCGCTGGGGCGCGATCATAAGTTGCCACCATGGGGCTGGGAATCAGTTCCCGATCCTCTCCTTCAAAGGGTAATTCTAAACCGCCATTAAAAAAGTAGGTGACATGGGCGTACTTTTCAGTTTCAGCCGTGCGGAATTGGCGCAACCCATTCCGGGAAACGACTTCGCCGAGAATATTATTCAAGTTCTGCGGCTCAAACGCCACCAAAACCGGGAAGCTGGGATCATACTGAGTAAACGTGACAAACGCTAAGGGTTTAATCAGTTCCCGTTCAAATCCGTCAAATTCCGGATCAGTCAACGCTTGGGTCAGTTGTCGGGCGCGATCGGGACGGAAGTTAAAGAAGATTATCCCATCCCCCGGTTCCAATGCACCCGAGGTAATCCGAGTCGGCAGAATAAACTCGTCAGTAATCTCCGCCTCATAAGAGGCTTGCATCACCTCAACCGCACTTCGACCATCCCCATTCCCATCCTGGGTGAGCATATCGTAAGCTTTTTGGGTGCGATCCCAGCGATGATCGCGATCCATGGCATAGTAGCGACCACTAATCGTGGCAATGCGTCCCATGCCAATTTT
The DNA here is from genome assembly GCF_040222985.1 of Coleofasciculus sp. F4-SAH-05. Lineage (NCBI taxonomy): Bacteria > Bacillati > Cyanobacteriota > Cyanophyceae > Coleofasciculales > Coleofasciculaceae > Coleofasciculus > Coleofasciculus sp. F4-SAH-05. The sequence goes on along the minus strand of NZ_JAVKBY010000086.1, from coordinate 882 downwards.
GTCAATATGCTCTTGAAGGGTCTGAAGATAGCTGATCCCGGAGTTGGGGTTGGTATCACGACCATCCATAAGGGCGTGAACACAAACATCAGAGAAGCCTTGGGATTTAGCAAAATCGAGTAATCCCAGCAGATGGTTGATGTGGGAATGCACACCACCGTCCGAACATAAGCCGATTAGGTGTAACTTACCCCCTTGATGCTTCAGTTCTTGGCTCAATTTCTGCAGGGCTGCATTCTCCCTGATCGAACCATCTTCCACAGCATCTGAGATGCGAACTAGTTCTTGGGGGACGACACGCCCAGCACCGATATTCAGGTGACCCACTTCCGAGTTACCCATTTGACCCTCTGGTAGACCAACATCTTTGCCAGAGGTGCGAATAGTTGTACTGGGATAAGCCGTCAAAAGGCTATCCATCACAGGGGTTCGAGCCATGGCAATGGCATTTCCATCCCTTGCCTTGCTGTAGCCCCAGCCGTCCAAGATGACTAGCACCACAGGAGATACAGGTGCTTGCATCATAGTATCGCTCTTTATTCCTACACTAATTTCACCGCCATGATATCATTAGTTTCTTGATTTGATGGCTAATTTTTGCCTTTCGTTTGACTTTTTAGGCATTTTGCCGGAGAATTTAGCAGCTTCTTCGGTCTATTTTCTTTCTCAGGAATCATTGTTCTCGATCAGCTCTTTGCAGAGGATACTTGTTGACACTATTCTCAACTAGCTAACTCTTGTTTGACACTCCCTGCCCTATAAGTGCGGGGATTCTTAGTTCCGCGACACACCTTACAATTATCTATCCTTGCGGCAATACTTAAACCAAACACCCGTAGAAAACTACCAAGTATTGAGCCTAATTTAGATAACTCCAGAGGG
>NZ_JAVKBY010000079.1:0-24257 GCF_040222985.1 Coleofasciculus sp. F4-SAH-05 | reverse complement strand
TATCCTCTTCCATACGCTCGGCAGGTTATTCTGTAGGGGCACGATATCATCGTGCCCATTTCAATCGGGAAGACAGGATAAAATCGTAACCTTTTCAATACGCTCAGCTCGTTAATCTGGGGTCAAGATGTTAACAGGGCATGGCATTGCCATGCCCCTACAAGGATCTAGGGATATTTGATTGGGTGGGGGTAGTTTTTATCGTATCCTCTTCCTTACGGTCGGCTGGTTATTCTGTTGGGGCACGATTTAATCGTGCCCTTTTCACTCGGGATGAGAGGATATAATCGTATCCTTTTCCATTCGCTCGGCAGGTTATTCTGTGGGGGTACGATGTTAACAGGGCATGGCATTGCCATGCCCCTACAAGGATCTAGGGATAATTGATTGGGTGGGGGTAGATATTATCGTATCCTCTTCCATACGCTCGGCAGGTTATTCTGTAGGGGCACGATATCATCGTGCCCTTTTCAATCGGGAAGACAGGATATAATCGTATCCTTTTCCATTCGCTCAGCACGTTAATCTGGGGACACGATGTTAACAGGGCATGGCAATGCCATGCCCCTACAGGTAGGTCTTAATCCAGGATCACATTAGTCAAGAATCCCATAGTAAATCTTGAGATAGTCAATAATCTGATCACTGTGGGGTGCTAACTCGGGCAGATAGGTATTCAAGGCTTGGCGTACAGCATCAGCAAAAGCAACAGCATCCTGAGTTTTGCTGCGGACAAATGGGTCCAACTTCTGAATTAACAGCCAGTTGCTGTCAATGTTCTGCGCCTTGAGAACAGCTTCCAGGGGGGGTTCGGTTAAGTCAGGGAAATCCGGGAGAATGCGGCTGACAAACGTCACCCGATGGAAAACACGCCAGCAGGGGGGCTTTTTGTCCGATTGCTGGGCTTGACGTAACGCCACAGCATTGGGACTATCGCCCGCTAACCAAATCGGATCAACGACTTTGCCAAACAAATCTTCAAAGTTGCGATCCGAACTATCAAGATAAAATGTCTTGAAGCGATAGGCATCAACTTTACCCGCTGCGGTGACAGCATTGCCATGCTCATCGAAGACTGGTTTCCATTCATTATTTGCATCTGGAGCCGTCTTTTGTAAGTCACCGGGAACATCCACATTCACCTCGATACTAAAGGATTTTTCTGTATCCTTGGCTTTAGTTTTGGTGAGGCTGAAACCACCACCGATTGAGGCTTCAAATGCCAGATTGAAACCAATGCTGAAAATTTCCACATCGGTGCTGAAACTGCCACCTACGGCACCACTGAAGCTGAAAGAGCCAGCCGTGACTTCACTCTTAACATCAGTGGTTTCAGTGGTTTCGGCAAAGAAGCCACCATCAGCTGTCCAGACATAGGTATTCACCAAGTTGCGTTTGGCAAATTTTTGGGGCAATTCGAGGGAAGTACCTTGAGATAGGGCATCACCAAACCCGCCGACGATGGAACCAACCCCAGCCCCAACAGCCATACCCAACGGACCAGCCATAAGTCCGGCGGCGGCACCGGCGGCGGCACCAATGATCTGCCCGGTTTCCGCAATCTCAGTATCTGAGTTTTGGTAATAGTTGAGCAGGCGTTGCTCTTCCCGTTGGATGCGTCGTTCAATGGCGTAGGCTTCTTTGGGTTTGTAGTAGCTGTATTCCCCATATTGACGGGCCTTGACATAATCGGGATCGAGAACCACAGCGCCTTGTTCATCGTAGCCCACGCGACCATCCAATGTACCCTGCTTGGTATAGCGAGGGTTCATTTGGAAGGGAATAATATTCCAGTCGATGGGAATATCCGGATTGGGTAGCATCCGGAACGAAACCAGAGCGTTATTGTGGGCGAGGCGCAGGGCAAAAATATCTGCCGTTTGGGATTGCACTAGGGCAAAGCCCATATTTCCCGGTTGAATGCGCCGCCCGACAGCAGGATTAAGCTGCTGTTCGGGTGATGCTCCTTCCGGAGAGCCGCCCAGAGCCACAGACATGGTGCGGGTGCGGTTAATACTGGTGCCTAAACTTTCTTCCTGAGACCAGCTATTGGAGGTGTCAAAGGTTCCTTCCACACCTACATTGACTTCCGCCTCAACTAATTTCTTCGCCGTGCCAATACCTAAGGGAGCTGTAATCAGCAAATCATCGGAACCTGAACTGTAGGAACCTGCCCCCTTAAATCCCAGATCAAAACTTTCTTCTTTGGAGGTTGAAAGGGTATAGGTGACAGTTTCACTCTCCACAACTTCGATATTGGACACGTTCCCGATGTTGTCGTAGCGGAAGCTAACATTCCCATCCGTCAGGTTTTCACTGGGAACTGGGGGTACACCTTCAATGTAACCAATGACTTGAGGATCGAATTGGGCTTGTCCAATCCATTCCGTCACCAGATTACCCACTTTGTAGCCTGTGACTAAGCACCATTGACCGTTTTGTAAGTAACTGTAGCAGCGTTTGAGGACACCACCCAGGTTGCCCTGATTGTCCCGTTGTAAATCAGCATATTCGACAACTGATGGGGTACTGTCAATTTGTTCGTGGAAGTCGGTGCTGACACTGGCAAGGGCAGAGCGGACGGCTGCCGTATCATTGCTAATGGGTGCAGTGGAGAGGAAGATCAGCGGTTTGCTATCACCACTGAGTACAGACAGATGATTCCCCCGCAAACTGTTATCGTTGAGCTGAGTCGCATCGCTACGGCTGGAGTCGTCGTCAAAGGTGTAGTAGGCGAGGAGGTCTTGTTTTTCCCCTTTGAGGCGGGTGAACAGGTTGTCGCCAATTTGCTCATCGGTGCGAAGGGTGCGCCAGATACGGACTTCTTCCAGGATACCTTGGAAACAGTCCTGGGATACCCCATTGAGTTTGTAACCCGCCATACTGAACTGGTCATCGCCCCAATTGGGAGTTCCCAATTTCAGGGCGTGTGCGGCGAGAGGCAAACCATTTAACAACAGGTAAAAGGGACTTCCTTTGGGATCGGGATTTCGCACCCAACGGGCACCTTTAATTTTGCCATGGTTGTTACTCTTGCTATCAATGGCGACGTTGCCTTCGTTCTCTTCAAACTGCCACCAACTGACTAAACCCGACTCACCGCCTTGGATGTTTTTGCCGATATCTTTCTCGTCACGAGCTTTGTTCCAAAGCCGCACTTCGGAGATGGTGCCCTGGAAATAGGAAATCTGACGGGGGGAGGATTGGCAACGACCAATTTCTAAGGGTTGATCATTACCCAGGGGCGCTTCGCCGTCGTAGCGGTCTACTCCCCGTTTGACACCATTAATATAGAAGGTAATGTCGAACCATTCGTCTACAGTAACGGATTTAATCGCCTTGATGGTTTTGTTCTGACCATCAATTGTTATGGTTTGGTCGCCTTCCTCTTGGTGTTGAGTGGTGCCCTTCTTGCGGGTGACGGCAACCCGATAGAATGTGCCAGCGGTTAGGGCTTGAGTCGAGTAATAGGTATGGTTGCCACCGTCGGCATCTTCAAAGGTGAATTCTAACGTGCCATCACCAGCGACTTTGAGTTGGTAAGGAACACTTTTGTCTTGTTGATCAAAAAATCCTTTACCGATAATACCCTGACTACTACCCCGGTTATTGAACTGGATAAAGGCTTCGATGGTGAGATCTTCACCAATATCAAGCATTTGATTATTGCCGCAGTCGAGGTGGCTTTGTCCGTTAAAGCTGAGCCCGTGAGACTGGCGGAAACATAAGGCGATATGATGCCACTGTTCAGGGGTTAGGGTTTCTTTACTCTTGAGCCAGCGTTGTCCCTGGTGGTTTCCTGGCGTTCCGTGGCTGACGCCAGCAATCAGCACGTAAGTTACGAGTTGGTCTGGAGCCGCAGTAACGGTTGGACTACCGTGGATTGTGCCATGATAACCATTGGGTCCGCGATCATTGGCTTCACCATTGATGAAGGTGTAGTAAGCGACTAAATCAGTTTCATTACCCTGGAGGCGACGATTCATGTCCGCCTGAATTTCGGCTTGAGAGCGATCGCGTTGCCAAATTGCTACCGCGTCTATTTGTCCTGGGAAATAATAGTCGGGATTGGTTTCTGTGTTGCCAGCACCTATCCTCAGTGGATAAGTCGTGTTAGGCGAAAAGGTGGTAGTCTGACTATCAGACAATTGACCATTGACGTAGAAACGCATAGTCTGACCATCGTAAGTCCCTGCTAAATGCGTCCAGGTATTGAGTTGTACGTCTGAACCAGTAAGAGTCTGCCAGCTACTAGATTCGTTCCCACACCAGAATTGCCAGTTGTTATTTGAACCCGCGTAGAATATGTATCCTGTTTGTGGGTCGTCACCACGGGAGCAAACAGGACAGCGATAATTATTGTCTCCCCCCGTAACTTTGACCCAGCAAGATACAGTAAATTGACTGGGATTGAGTTGTGAGGGATAGGAAACTTGAACATAATCGCTAGTTCCGTTGCACCGTAGAGAGGAGTCTAGTGTAGCTTTTTGTAAGGCGAGAGTATAGGCGGCATGATCAGAACAGTGATGGATTAAGCGAGAGGTTCCTTGGTTCGTGTCACTGGGATTCACCCAGGCTTCCACCGTTAGATCCGAGTTCATCGCCGTTTGAGCTAGCTTGGCGCTAGGTAACAAAAGCAAATCACTATTGCTGCTGAAGTAGTAGGCACGTCCAGGTGTGTTCGCAATCCAAAGGCTGTCTCGTCCAGGAGTGACGGTTGCTGAGCCGTTGGTGATCTTGGTGCTGTTGTTTGTCACTAAGGCGACTACTTGCGGCGATCGCTCTTTAACACTATAAGCTGACGGACTCACGGTGGCGGTTACGTCTGACGGTTGATCTCCTGTGCCATTCAGAATATCGGTAAACAGTTGGGGATCGCGGGGCAAATCCGTCCAGGTTTCCGTGATGCCGCGATCGGGATTCGTAATCACCAGGGTACAAGTTTTAATTATGCGACCATCGCTGATGGTTGCGGTCATATTGTTGCTGCCTGCAGAACGAGCTAGCAACGTTACGCCACTCTCAGCAAACTGCAAGCGGGTTCGTGCCACTAGAGTCTGGAAATAGGCTGCCATGAACTGTCCAGAGTCATCGGGATAGTAGAGGGTAAGCTCTCCCGTTGCTCCATCTAACATTGTTGGTGTATGGGTGCTCGGAGCAAACTTGATTAAGCTGCCGTTCACCGTCAAGCCAGAAGCATCAATATGGACAAGCCCCATCGGTAAGCGAATTTCCTGTTTTTCGCCCCCAGTTAATACGCTCAACTGGCTTTGTTTATCAGTTAGATTGTTCTGCTTTTGTAAGAAAAGAGATTGTTTCGTCGAGAGAAGCGCTTGCTGAGCAATTAGACTGTTCACTAACGTGGTCTGAGCATTAAGCTGTGTTTGCTTTTGGCTGATCTGATTAGTAATTTCACTAATTCTAGTGGTGTTCCATAGATCACCTTGGATCACCTCTAGAATGCTGTTATCGTATGGGGTAGTCTGACCAAGACCTCCATACTTATTACCATCCCAGGAACGCCAATATTCTAGACTCGTCCCAATCCGAATCTGGTTAGTAGAAACCGAATGTACGGTAGAACTGTCTGTCCGATTTTGGAGGACGTGGCATGGCTCCCCCCGAACCAATATCCCGGCTCGCCCTTTGTTGTATATATAAAAACTCCCATCATTGTTTATAGCAAAGCGCCAGTAAACACGATCCCCGTGTACATGATCATTAAGAGAAGCGTAAACCCAACCTGCATCTTCAGCCTCTACTACAAGATACCTTTGGTTGCAAGTGAGTTTTAACTTACACCAGTGATTTTTAAAGTTAGCTCGTTCAAAAGCTTTCTCGCTTTGCAGAGCTGCAATCTCGCGCTCTAAGTTTTGTTTGATACTAGTCTCAGGCGGAATGCGATCAACATCGCTTTGTATAACCGCAATTTCCTGGTTAAGCTGCTCAATATCATCCGTCAGGGTACGAATTTCCCCTTCCAGATTGGAAATGGCTGCCGTATCATCACTCGCTTGAGGTTGTTCCAGCACGGGCAGATCGATCGCATCAGGTGTGCTTGGCAGTCGTCCTTCCCGGGAAACGGCAAAATCCAGGGTAGCGACTGCTGGATCACCGCCACTTCTGGAATTTGTGGCGGCGGCTACCATGACGCGGGCACTTTTCTTCATCGGTTTGCTGCTGCCGTCGTACCCAGTCGCCACTGCTTCCTGCTGGTAGTACAGTTTAGCTGACAATGAATCCACAATTGTCCGATCTGTGAATGAGAAACTGCTGCGACGCATTCCCGGATGATCGCCAATGGGCGCATCGGAAGCCACCCACTCAGGTTTACTGTAAATGGTGCCATAGTTACCCTTATCGGTTTGATCAAAAGCCCGATTCCCTGCCCCTTCATCAAACCGCCAGTAACCCACTAGCCCCGGTTCATTACCAATTAAACGCCGCAAACGATCGCTGTTTATCTCATACCCTGTCCGGGCATAGCCCCACACCCGTGCTTCATCAATTTGTCCGGCAAATAGGTTATCTGCGTTACGGTTTGAGCCGAGCCGGACGTGAGTAAATTGAGCAGAAAGCGTCAGGGTTTGAGACAGGACTTCTGTACCATCTAAGAAGCCTTTGAGAGTCGTGCCATCATAGCCAATCACGAGATGTTGCCAGTCGAGAGCGATCGCGCCGATGGTAAAATACCCATCTGCATGATTGAACCGCCAGTTCCCTGCCCCATCGCTATCTATCTGAAATGAGCCAGTTGTGGTAGCACTATTACTAGAGGCAAAAATTCCTGCCGATTCCGGCAAATCCTGCTGTGCGGCGCGTACCCACATCTCAATCGTAAAGGCGGTGGGTGTCCAGGCTGGGTTGAGAACCACCTCAACATAGTTACTGCTCCCATCAAACCCTAAAGCGGTTTCGGCATGGTTCGTGGCTTGAGTAACAGGAATCAAAGCCGCACCCGTAAAGGGATCGGGTCCCGGTTCTCGTTCCAAAACGGCATCGCGATAGAAGAGATCGGGGCTGGTGTAGAGTTGGGTGCCTTGGGGATTAAACAGTCCATCACCAGCTACTTCTAAGTTAAAGGCATCAATGCGCTGGGTGGCGCTATTGTGGGCAAAAAACTGCCAGCGTTTAATCCCATTCACTTGGGTGGGCAGTTGCAATACCGTAAAGCCGCCAGCGGTTAAGTTGCGAATAAACGCTAGTTCTTGGGTTGGCTCAAAGAAGGGATTCCCTTCCATATCCTTCGCCCCGAGGCTATCGGTTTGACTAGCAGGGCTGGTTTTGTGGCGGCTGCGCTGGTAGCGGACTTCCCGGTTGGGTTGTAGGATATTACCACAGAGAATGAAGCGATCGCACAATAATGTCCGGTCTACAATCGCTACCTTATTGCCATCGCTTAACTGAAAATCACTGTCTGGACGATTCGGATCTCCTGATGCACCACCGCTGTTGAGTTTGTTAACCGCATTCGGATCATTAGCGGCAATTGCCTGACGGAAGACAAAAATATGGTGATTATCCGAAAACACTTGGAACGGTGCATCTGCTGTCAGTCGAGCGGTTGTGGACAGAAAGTGATCCACTTCATTGGGTAATAACTGACTCGGATTCGCTGCTTCTTGGCGAGTGTCTGCCTTTACCGTTGGCATCCGGGTGTTGTCAACGACGCTGTAACCTACCTGAGTAATTTCATTAGGAAACCGGATTTCTTGTGGGTTTTCGGGCCAATAAGCGGCATCAAACTCCCCCTTTGTTTGGTCCATTTTGGACATATTCAGAACCGCGTAGCGAATACGCTGTTGATTATCCATCGCAAACGCGATGACAGTTCCTTTGTGAGTCACCATCGCGGTGTGCTGGTAAGGCTTGTCGCTATAGGTTTTGAGCAGCTTTTCCGAAAGATTAGCGGTTGGCATTTGTTTTTATTTCTTTTAGTAGGTGCGATTTGAATGGCTATCGATTATTTTCCGAATGTTCGATAAAAATTGTCAAGCAAAAAATGTTAGAAAATGTTAGAAAATGTTAGGACTTTTAATGTATCCATATATCGACGTGTATGTATATAGATATGCGCTCATATAAAAACAACAAAAAAAACAATAAAAATTGACAAATAACCCATTAAGATACGATATTAAAAGGGCATGGCAATGCCATGCCCCTACGATTATCCAGGAATAATAAAACTACTTTGTCGGTTGGGTTGAGGTACGAAACCCAACTATAGTGAGAAGGTTGGTCAATCGCTTGCTTGGATACACCCAGCGATCGCACCACGTCCTTTTTTAGATTAGATCGCTAGGACATCGGTCAAGAAACCGGGTTTCTTGGAGTGAAAGGTTGATATTGCATTGTCATCCTGACTCCTTTCCCCGGTTTCTAGGAATACTTAACCGACGCTCTAGGTGCCAGAAATTAGTCAACCTACAGATAGAAACCTAAACAACCCAAAACCCTAGCTAATTTCTTTCGCCAGATCCATGTCATTTAAAGATATTTCTCTTGGCTGTTGCGATCGCGGTTTGATCGGCATCTCGATTATGAACGTTGTCCCTTTCCCTGAGGTGGACAGGCAACTGAGTTGTCCCTGGTGTTTCTCAACGATAATTTGGTAGCAAATGGATAAACCTAAACCTGTACCACTTCCCACAGGTTTTGTGGTAAAAAACGGATCAAATATTTGCGGTTGCACCTCCTCAGAGATGCCGATTCCGTTGTCACTAATGCAGATAATCACAACCTCAGTCTGCTGGTTTCCATTTTTCGGGGGGGGTTGTCGGTGAGCATCGGTGACTTCGGTGCTGATCCTAATTACTCCAGGTGACGAGTGACTTTCTATGGCATCGAGAGCATTCGCCAGTATATTCATAAACACCTGATTTAATTGATTGGCATGACAAGTCACTGGGGGCAGTTGACCATACTCTTTAATCACCTGAATTTCCTGCCGATTTCCGGGGCTTTTGAGTCGATGCTGTAACAGGAACAGGGTACTTTCTATTCCTTGATGAATATCCACAGACTTCAGGTCAGCTTCATCGAGTCGAGAAAAGTTCTTTAGGGAAAGAATAATCTGATGAATCCGCTCTGCCCCTTCTTGGATAGAATTGAGCAGTTTATGCCAATCTTCTTGGATAAATGGGAAATCAATGGTTTCCGCTATATCTTGAATAGATGAAGAGGGATTGGGATAAGTTTCTTGATAGATGTTAATTAGCCGCAGCAAATCATTAAAGTATTGACGCCCAATGCTGAGATTGCCCAAAATAAACGAAACTGGATTATTAATTTCGTGAGCCATTCCCGCAATCATTTGCCCCAGACTGGACATTTTTGCCGTTTGCACAAGCTGGGATTGGGTCCGTTTTAATTCTTCGAGGGTGCGTTGGAGTTGATGCGCTCGTTCTCGTTCGCGTGCTTCCGATTGTCGCAGGGCGGTTTCGGCTTTTTGGCGTTGGGTGATATCTAAGGCGGTGCCGAAGAGTTTAATTACCCGATGGTGTTGATCAAAAATGGGTTCAATTCTCACCTCAAGATGCCGAACGGTTGTGCGATTTTTCGGTACAATCTGAAAGTCTAATTCGTAGCAGAGTCCTTGGGCAATGGCTTGCTTGACTGTTTCCTCGAATTCTGAGCAGTAATCGGGATGAATGAAGTCAAGGAGTTGTTGATAGGTGGGTTCCGTTTGATTGGGTTCCAAACCAAAAATGCGAAACAGTTCTGCTGACCAAATAATCTGATTCGTGATTACATCAAATTCCCAATTGCCAATATGAGCAATACGTTGAGCTTGAGCCAGATTTTTTTCGGAGAGGCGCAGTCTTTCTTCCGCCTGCTTGCGCGTGGTAATATCAATACCAAAGGATTGAACTTCTATAATTCGTCCTTCTGTATCCCGAATCGGTTGATCTGTCCACTTAAACCAATGGAATTCCCCCTGGTGAGAAATCATGATATGTTCGGAGGTTTCGGGACATTCGTGGTTGACTAGAGATGCCACAAAATCCCTCATCTGATCTTGAATGGAATCAGGTAGTAACTCTAAATATTTGGTGCCAATCAGTTCAGTTTGAGACTTGCAAAAAAAACGACAGTAAGACTGATTGACAAACGTGAGGGTGGTATCCGGTTTCCAGCGACAGACGAGAACTTGTTCCTGAAATTCTACCAGTTCTCGATAGCGGATTTCGCTTAAACGCAATGCCTCTTGTGCTTGTTGACGTTCTGTGATATCACTAGCTGTACCGGTTACACCGACAACCTGACCCTGGTCATCAACGACTGCGATCGCGTTGAGCAATAATTGAATGGGTTCCCCAGCTTTAGTTAGATGGGTGGTTTCATATTGGAATACCGACTGTCCCTGAAGTAAACGCTCAAAAAGATTGACATCTGCTTCCAGACATTCCGGTGACAGAAACTCGATAAATGAACGTCCCAGCATTTCCTCTGGAGAGTAGCCATAAAGGTGGTGTACAATCGGATTAACAAAGGTGTAATTCCCATCCCGATTAATCGACCAAATCAAGTCTTGTGACGCTTCAACCAGATGGCGATATTTTTTTTCACTCTCACTCAGGGCAATTTCTACCTGCTGGCGTTCCTGAATTTCTTGTTGCAGTTGGATATTTTGTTCGGTTAGCTGCTTTCGTAACCGTTGCAGACGCAATTGACTCTCCACCCGCGCTAAAACTTCTTGCAATTGAAACGGTTTAGTAATGTAATCGACACCACCGACTTCAAAGGCTTTTACTTTATCAAAGGTTTCATTTAAACCACTTAAAAAAATGACTGGAATATTCTGGGTTTTCGGAGAGGCTTTCAACTGTTGGCAAACTTGATAGCCGTCCATATCCGGCATGATAATATCCAGTAAAATCAAATCGGGGGGATTGTTAGCAATAGATTTCAGCGCCAGTCTACCATTGGGAATGATCCGGATTTTGTACCCTTGTGCGCTTAACATCTCGGTTAACAGGTGCAAATTATCCGGGGTATCATCAATCGTTAGTATTGTCCCTTTGTATAGAGGAATTGACTCCAGAGTCATCGTCTTCATCAGTAGGTGATTTGGTCAAGGCTAATAGGTACTCGAATTGAAATTCATGAGTTAAAGTAGAGAGAGAATTGGCTAAAGATTCATCGCGATCGCGAATGCCCTCAATCAGGCTCAACATCCGATCAAAATCCCCTTCAATTGTGGCTTGATGGAGCGATATTCGCCACTCCCCAGGTAAATCCGCCAAATCCGTTGGCGTCAAGGTAATGGTTATCGGGGATTCGGGAATCTTGGGTAGCACCTCAGACAACTCAAAATTTGCAGTATCCCGAATGTGAGTAGACTGGCTCTTGGTTAAGTCTAATAGGTTTTCCAGCAGTTCCAGCAAATGCTTACCCGCACTATAGATAATCCCTACATTTTTCTGATCCTCGGATGAGAGGGATTCAGAACGGTACATCAGTTGAGCAAACCCGAGAATCGCATGGAGTGGTGTTCTAAATTCATGGTTTAAATTAGCTAAGAAGGCACGTTTAACTTGGTTAGCGGCGGCGGCTTCGTCTTTGGCTTGTTGCAGTTGTTCTTCTAACTTGGCATATTGGCAGAGGTTTTGCTGCAATTGCTCATTGACTTGACTTAACTCCTTAGTTCGCTCATCCACTTGTTGAAGCAAAAGTTCAACTGTGGCATACATTTCTAGAGGATTCAGCGCTTCTAGAATTGTACTTTCGGTGATCAGTCCGGCGAGTATTCCGGCTTCGTCTATAACGACTAAACGGCGAATTTTATTGCGTTTCATTATTTCATTCGCCAACATCATTGAATCATTAATTTTAATGATAAACAGTGGTCTACTCATCACGGTTTTCGCCGGAGTTGTCGCAAAATAAATACCCATTTTTTGGCATTTAATAATATCGTGTTCGGTAATAATTCCCTGGGGAACGACATCTGCGTTATTTTTGGTTTCCGTAATCACGATGCAGCTTTTTTTATGGGTCAGCATTTGCTGAGTAATTTCAAGTAGGGACGCCGTATCATAATTCTGAATTACCTGAGATGTCATCACATCTCCCACTCGTTTGAACTTCAATAAGCCAGTGGTTTTAACCACATCTAGAATGGTTTTAGGCGTAATCACTCCAATAGTTTCACCCTCTTTATCGATGACAGGTAAATGACGAATATGATGCTGGCGTAGCAGGTAAAGAATGGAAAAAATGCCTTGATCTGGGTCAATGGAAACAGTAATCGGATTAGGCGTCATCACCGATTGAATGCTTAAGTTTTCCAGGGGTAGCTGATGAGCAGCGATGCGGACAAAATCCCGTTCGGTGAAAATACCCACTAACCGTTTTTGTTGCACGACTAATGCATAACTACTCTGATGTTCATTGAGCCAATTAATAATCTCTGTTACCTGCATTTTGGGAGTAACAATCAGGGGATTGCGATCAATCGCTTGTGATTGCGATAATTGTGCCAAGAGAGGACTGCAAGATGACATTTTTACGTTTTATTCTGATTTTTAAAGCCAATTAGTTTAATTGTAATCTATATCGGCATTCGTCATACTCGCTCCCGAAGAATATTAAGTAGAATAGCACTGAAATAAGCATTTGGGGAGCGCCAAAACCATTTATCTATCGTAGGGTGGGTTGAGCGAAGTCGAAACCCACCAGCATACCAGTCAGTGACATTCGACTTAGGTTGGGTTCGTAGTAGGCACGAAGCGTGCCAGAAGCGCTAAAGCGCTTACTACAAACTCTAAAGTCAGTGACATTCGTCTTAGGTAAGAGTTTGAGCAAGGAAAAAGTCGTCAAGGGATAAACAGAAGAATTTAGTTGTACAATTCAAATAGACCAAGTATATAACATGTCGCTCAGTCAATGTATTAGGTTGGGAGTTGTTCACGACTGATTTAGACGAGATCAGAGTTTCACATTTCGTTATCATTTCATAATTCAGACTCCTTACTTACCCAAGGTTCGGTGATATCTAGTAATCGTTCAAACTGAAAATCATGAGCCAAGTAGGTTAGAGTCTTGGCTAAGGTTTTATCCTGATCCTGGATTTTATTAATCAAGCTTAACATCTCCTCAAAATCTCCCTCAAGGGTAGCTTGGTGCAACGAGGCTAACCAATCAGTAGGCAACATAGCCAAATCATCCGATGTTAAGACAACTGTCTCCGTTGGCATCAGCGTTTCCTCTGGTTCATCATAGATAAAGCTGATTCCCAGATGTTGGCGTATGGCTGCAAACAAATCAGATTCGTGAAACGGTTTGGCAATGAAATCCGCGCAACCCACCTCTAAGGCTTTTAACCGTTCTTCTTCTATTACACTAGCACTTAGGGCAATGATTATTGGTGATGTAGAGACGCGCCATGGCGCGTCTCTACACTGTCGAATGTGTTGGGTAACGGCGTAGCCATCCATTCCCGGCATCCGCAAATCCATTAAAATTAAATCAGGATGCCAATTCTGCCAAATCTCTATCGCCTCTTCACCATTATTCGCCTCTTGGAGTTCAAACCCCAAGGGATTCAGCAATTGCATTAATAGTTGACGGTTTTCCACTTGATCATCCACAATCAAAATTCGATAGTGGGGTTGATTGGGGGCAAGGGCAATGACGCGACAGGACGTATTTTGGAGTGTACTAGAAATAATATCGGTTTCCTTTGCCTGAATATTAAACGTAAAGGTTGTTCCCTGGCTAACTTGACTTTTAACCGTGATTTTCCCGCCCATAAGTTGGATGAACTTGCGCGTAATCGGCAGTCCTAAACCCGTCCCACTCTGGGATTGAACTCCGCTTTGGCTTTGCACAAAAGCTTCAAAAATACTCTCTAATTCATCCGCCGCAATACCGCATCCGGTATCTTTAATTTCAAAATGAAGCGTCATTCGTCCATCGTCATTTGTCCGTTGTTGAGCAACAGTCACAACCACACTCCCAGCGGCAGTAAATTTAACGGCATTACTCAGGAGGTTAATTAAGACTTGACGTAACTTAATCTCATCGGTTTGGATTGTGGGAGGAACATCAGCCGCGCAGTGAAAATGTAACTGTAACCCTTTCTCATTTACCTTGAGTCGAAACATATCTTCAACTTCACGCAAAAGATGATGCAGGTTAAACGTAGTTTCAGTCAAAGTAATACGTCCCGCCTCAATTTTGGATAAATCTAAAACTTGGTTAATTAGCGTCAGTAAATGTTCTCCACTATGGTGAATAATCCGTAGATTGTCTTGGTATTGGCGGGGTAGGGTGACACTATTGCTCATCAATTGAGCAAATCCCAAAATGGCATTGAGAGGACTTCGTAATTCATGACTCATATTTGCCAGGAATGTACTTTTTGCCCGATTCGCGGCATCGGCGGCTTCTTTTGCCTCTTGTAAGGCAATTTCCGCTAACTTGCGTTCGGTAATATCGGTATTCGTGCCAACCATACGAATATCCTTCCCTTGGGCATCTCGGATGGCTTGTCCCCGGACAACAATCCAACGAATTGAACCGTCTTTGTGCATCATGCGATGTTCAAGCCGGTACTCTGAGGTTTTTTCTGCTAAATGTGCCTGGGTTTCGGTTAGGAAAGTGGACTGATCATCGGGATGAATAGAGGTAATCCAATGGTTAAAATTATTAGCAATTTCGGCTTCGGTGTAACCGAGAATTTCCTTAATTGTGGGGTCAATATAAAATTCATTCGTCTCTAGATTCCATTCCCAAACTCCCACCTTTGCCGCACGAGTAGCTAACTCATAGCGCTGTTCACTCTCTTGTAAGGCGGCTTCTATCTGTTGGCGTTCAGTGATGTCTGTAGCGGTACCGAGAAGCTGAGTAACCATACCGTCAGGGGTTCTGGCAAAGGGAGTTTCTCGACTCAAAAGGGTGTGCCATTCTCCATTAGCATTTCTGACGCGGTACTCGATTTCAAAGATTTCGCTATCCGCCGCGTTTTGGACTTGTTGAAAATAGGCGGGTAATCGGGCTAAATCCTCAGGATGAATCAGAGTTGGCAGAACATTTGCACCCATGGTGTGAATTTGTTCTGTGGTATAACCAAGAAACGCTGCCATTTCCCGGTTGGCGTAGATATTGCGTTGTTCATTCAGGTCAAAAATATATAAAAGATTGGGAGAGGCTTCAGCAATCCGTTGCACAAAATTCTGACTTTCTCGTAGTGCAGCTTCGGCTTGTTTGCGTTCAGTAATGTCGCGAATAATGCAAATTCTTTCGCCTCCTGGTAATAATGTGACCGAGACTTCATGGGGAAATGTGCTACCATCACGTCGTAAACCTTGAGCTTCTGTGCGGCAATATCCCTGCTCTAATAATAAGGGTACATAGTCTTCCAGCAGGCGTTGATATTCGCTAATATCGTACAGCGTCTGCCAATTTTGACCGAGGAGTTGGGCAGCACTATCATAACCAAAGATTTGGGCGTGCGCCTGGTTAAGAGAGACATAATCTCCCTGCTGATTCATAATTGCAATCCCATCGGTAGCAGCTGACATGGCGGCGGCTTGCAACTGTAAGGTTTTCTCAACCTGTTTGCGATCGCTAATATTAAAGCTAGTGCCAATCAGTCGATAAATTCGCGAGTTGCTATCCCGCAGAGGGGTTAAATTGGTAATCCACCAGGTTTCTTGTCCCTGAATCCGCAGACATTCTTCATAGCTCATGCGTTCTCCTGCTGCAACACAGGCATGATACCGTTGAGACACCGCCTGTGCCGTTTCTGGAGTGAACATTTCTTGGGGAGTCTTACCGCTTATTTCTGAGGCGAGAAGACCTGACATCCGTTCATGGGTGGGATTAATACTAACATAACGGAATTCGCCATCTTCGAGAACATCCACGATAAAAATAGCCGCTTCAATCCCGTCATAGATACTGCGTAAAAAGGTTTCTCGTTCTCTCAGGGATTCCTCGACTTGCTTGCGTTCGGTGATATCCTGAACGACAACCATACCCGCCATAATTTCGCCAGTATCATTTTGCACTGCCCGAGTTTGTACCAAATGAATGCAATTGCGATAGGGTATTTCTATGGTTTGTTCTATCCCCGCCAAAGCATCACGATACAGAGGTTCAACCAGCGCACATTCTGGTTCCGATAAAGCGTCCCAAATTGTTTTTCCTTCTAATAGATTCCGACTATATCCTGAACCTGACTTACCTAAGTATTGACCATCCGCCACCAAATAACGCAAATCCTGATCAAACAAGAAAATTGCCCCATTAGGAAAATGTTTTGCCATGGTACGATACAGTTGTTCGCTGTTGCGTAATTCAACTTCTGCTTGCTTGCGATCGCTGATATCAATTACCGTACCAATCACCTGCTTAACGCTGCCATCTGCAGTTCTGGCGAATACCGTTTCTCGACCAAATAAGGTATGCCATTTCCCTTGGATATCCTGCATCCGGTACTCTATCTCTAAAATTTCTCCATCCGCCGCCGTCACCAACTTTTGCAACTGTTCTGAGACAATAGTAACGTCATCGGGGTGCAACAAGCTGGAGATAAACGTTTCGCCCATGGCTTGAATTTGTGCGGGTGTATAACCTAGAATTGTGGTAATTTCTTGGTTGCTGTAGATATTGCGATTTTCAATGAGATCATAAATATATAAGCAATAGGGTGAAGCCGCCGCAATTTGTTCGATAAAATGTTTACTTTGGCGCAGTTGTTCCGCTGCTTGTTTTTGCTCGCTACTATCTATACCTACACCCACATAGCCGATGGGATTTCCTTGGTGATCTCGAATTAGCGTATTCGTGGCATAAACTGGAAACGTGCTACCATCTTGGCGTTGAACGGTAAATTCTCCCTCCCAATAGCCGTTTTCTTGAACGCCCGCTAAAATTTCCTGCGCCAGGGCTTTATCTTGGGGGAGTACGGTAACATCAAGAATAGATTGACCGAGTATTGTTTCGGGATTGAGTTGATATAAACGTTGAGCAAATTGATTGGTGTAGATGATGGTTCCGGCTAAATCGGTAGCAATTACAGCGTTACGAACTTGATTCAGTAGAGAGGCTTGAAAGGCAATTTGAGCTTCGGCTTGTTTGCGATCGGTAATATCGCGGACGATGGAAACCAATAGCGCCTGATTTCTGGCTTTGTTATGGCGTAATTCTTCGGTTTGTTCCGCCACCTGTTGCTCTAATTGCTGATAATAATCGGCTGAAATCCGTTCAGGCTGCTGACGTTCACTGATATCAACAAACGCCGCGATCGCGTGAGTCAGATTCCCCTGATAATCATAGATAGGGGCGCCCCAGGCTTCGACGGAAATTGTGCGATCGCGGCGACGGATTTCCATATCATCAACCCGTATCCGTTTCCCTTGTAAGGCTTGCAATAGGGGATGGCGATTCCGGGGATACAATTCATCGGTTCCCGCCTGATAAATCTGATAGGTTTCAATGAATTGAGCCGCCGTCACGGATTCAACCACCCCTTGACCCAAAATTTGCTCACCAATTTGATTTACATAGTCAAGTTTCCCATCCGCTTCTGATACAAAAATACCCACAGGTACAGCATCAAGAAGCTGTTTGAGGCGATATTCCCTCTCTTGGAGTTGGGCAATTAATACGGCTTGGTCTCGATTAGCTTGGTTGAATCCCTGATTCATCTTTCTTCCTCGTGGAGACCCCCGCTATAAACGAGGCAGATATATCGAAGCGAAGCGAGTACCGCCAATGTTTTAGCGGCGGGAGGAAACGAGGGATATTTTATGGGGTTCAATACCCCTAAAATATCCAAATCACTGAGCATAGGAATATCCATCCTTTTTGTGAATATGTGTGCAGTATTTGTGACTGATTCCTTGAACTAGCCCATCAAGTGTTGAGATGTTGAAGCTCCCAGTGGCGCGAGTGGCTACTCGACCAAGGTAAGTTCCAATCTTTTTGCCCGAAGTGACAACAGCTTTAACGATGTCACCCGTTTGAAAGCCTTTGTGAAATTTGGTTCTTGAGCAATAACGAACCGGAAATCCAAACTTATCGGTACGACATTGTTGGCGGGTTCCGTGACCCTTAGCAGCAATCAGCAGTGGCTTAACACCTGACGTGATTAATTGTTCTGGTGTTGATGCTCCAACGCAAACAGCGTCCCAATAGTGAGTCTTCTCTAATCCTCGAATGGTTCTGTTGTACTTAGTACGTCCACCAGTGCCAACCTCAACAGGTAAGCCTGTTTTCTGAAGATTTTCGTACAGATTCCATCGGGTTGCATTGACGGCGGCTGTATCAGCCAGAGGTCTTTTGGCTTGTGCCAAGATTCGCTTAAGCAGGTCAGGTTTACCTATGAGAAAGTCCTTGATATCTTGACTTCCCTTTTTCTGGTTACAGGGAACACAGGCTAGACATAGGTTTCCGACTCGGTTAGAGCCACCTTTTGATCGAGGTTGAATATGCTCAATCTCAACAGGCGTGTTTTTTGCGCCGCAGTAGGCACAAGTTCTGTTCCACTTTTCCAGCAGAAACTCACGTACTTCGTAGCAGAAGAGAGTCCCTTGTTGATATCCCACCCCGCTAATTTCTGCATCCTGCATCTGTTGTGTATCAAATCGTACCAACTCTTGCGAGATGGCTGTAATTTGACTCAGTGATGACAGACGCTTCACCCAAGTCAGGATGTTAGCAACCCGACTGTTAAGAGACGGTGGTAACCATCCCTGGGGACGGGTACGGTTAAGAAAACGAGGTTTGCGATAGCGGGTTTTACGATTACGTCGTGACCGCCGTAGTTGACGACGTGAAGTTAAAGCATCCCGAATTTGAAGCCCACGATGTTGTAACTCGGCTACCCAAACAACCTCACCCGTATTGTCGTTGATTAATGCTAATCCAGTGGTTTTTGCTCCTGGGTCAATTTTGACTCGAAGCGGTTCGATTTTGGGGTTTAGCACCTCCTGTTTGAGTATTACGGTGAAGGGATAGCGGCGGAATACAGCAGCTTTCCCTTGAGACAACAGCATTCTTGCTCTACCTGGATGGACGGGATTAAGAGGCTGTTTGTTGGTGTCTAGAACGAAAACTTTACTCAAAGCGTGAGTCTCCTTTCGGGTAATGTTAGCTTCGACAAAGTTTAAGGTCGGTACTGTCTCAAAAGCACTGCCTCCCAAATGGCTGTTTAACTTCTGAGTTCTAGAACTTGGAACTAGCTACGCATTCCAAGGTAGGAACTTGAACGCTTACCTTAAACGTAGGTATTGCTACCTGAGCCTGGTCAACGAGGGCTGTATTTCAAGCCCCCACTAGAATCGGTACTCCGATTTAGTGGTGGGTTGTTGACTTGATGCAGTTGTGCTGTTGTTCAAGTCAAGTCTTGGTCTTAATTATAGCGTCGCCGCGTTTCTTAGCCGATTCGCGATTCAGAACCCCGACTTCTTTAAGAAGTCGGGGTTCTCGTCTCGTCTTCAACTTTAATCCTATTTTTGTTTTTTGTCTAAACCCATTTTCCTAGCTGCATTATGGTAGGTTTTCAACGCTTTAGTCCCTACATTACCTGACTGTTTTCCCTTGGGTGATTTTTCCGAATCCTCTGAATCTCCGGCAGCTTTTTTTAGGGCTTCTGTATGAGCAATTCCTTGTTTTGCCCGATCTGCTTCAGTCAGTTGCATCGCATGTTTATCGGGAACAATATTTGAGCCAAACTTACGGGCATAAACTTGGGTAAATTCTGCCCCGATAAACAGGATTTGGGCGGAATAGTAAACCCAAGCTAGGAAAATCACTAATGAACCCGCTGCACCATAAGTTGAGGCAAAACTCCCCCGCCCTAAATACATACCAATTAAAGTCTTACCAATTGTAAAAAGTATGGCAGTGATAATCGCCCCAATCCAGACATCACTCCAGCTAATTTTCACATCCGGGAGAAACTTGTACATCATCGCAAATAGCAGCGTAATTACGCCCAGGGAAAGCACCCAATTTAAAAGCGACCAGAGGAATCCTACTCCCAAAAGTACATCACTGGCGTAATTACTCAACGCCGATAACGCCGCACTGACAATCAGAGACACTAAGAGTAAAAAGCCAATCCCCAGCACAACCGAAAAGGACAATAACCGTTTCTGTAAAAAACCTTTAACGGGGCGTCCAGGTTTCGGTTGTACTCCCCAAACAGTATTCAAAGCATCTTGCAGTTGAGCGAAGACTCCCGATGCACCAAACAGCAGCACAATAATACTGATAATTGAGGCAATACTGCTAACATTTGGTTGATTCGCATTTTGAATCGCCGTTTCAATTACTTTCGCCCCCTCAGTACCCACCAACCCTTGAATTTGCTCGACAATCTCCCCCCGTGCGGCTTCCGGACCAAAAATCGAACCCGCGATCGCGATCGCGATAATCAACAACGGTGCCAGGGAAAACACCGTGTAATAGGCTAAGGCGGCGGCTAACCGTGACGCTTTATCCTCTTGCCATTCTTGAATCGTTTCCTTAAACAGTTCTCCAATAACCTTAAATTTCATCACCAATAACTCCGCGAGGGATTTCTATTATCACATTTCAACCATCAATTATTAATCTTTATAAAATCTTAAGGATATAAGCGCAACCCCCCAAAGTTAGAAATTTCGACCTATACTAGATTGCATTCTGCCTAAGCTGTCATGTATTTAAATTGGGTATTAGTAGCGAGCAAGATGCAAAGCCTGCGGCATGGCTTCGCTTAACGCACTACATACAAGGATTTCGCCCTTATTGACATTAAGGTTTAAATGCCTAACAGATTAACCAGGCATCTGCTGAAGGTTTGATTCGTCAATGAGACTTTGAATAGGCTTCAAAACGATGCTTGAGTTTAGGCAAAAACGGCGACAATCACCGCTGCAACCGCCAATAAAACTGCCCCCATTTTCATTCCTGAACCATCGCTAAAAATTGCCAACGCTGGCAAAACAATCGCCACTCCTACACCCCATTGTTCCACGCGCTGAGTTACCTGATAGGCTCGGTTACAAGACCCACAAAGTTCAGTATGCCAAATTGACGCTCCCATCTTCCCCATCTTCCCCATCTCCCAATACACAAGATTTTTCCGCTAACCGTCCAAACCGCTCCAGGACGCGGTATGCTGAAAAACTGATAGTTTGATGCTTGCCTTATGCCTGTGCTGAACTCTGCCCCAGCCACCAATTTTCCCCTAACGGCTGTCGTGGGGCAAGAAGCGATTAAATTAGCGCTGCTGTTGGCGGCGGTTGACCCCGGATTAGGAGGAGTCGCGATCGCGGGACGACGGGGAACAGCCAAATCCGTGATGGCACGCGCCCTCCACGTCTTGTTACCCCCCATTGAAGTGGTCAAGGGTTCCATTTCTAATTGTCATCCCCGCTATCCTCAAGAATGGGATGACCAGCTTTTAGCCCAAGGCGTTGAACCCGATACCGTGGAGACGGAAATTATCCCCGCCCCGTTTGTACAAATCCCCCTGGGGACAACCGAAGATCGCCTCCTAGGTTCAGTTGATGTGGAGAAATCAATCCAACAAGGAGAACCTGTCTTTCAACCCGGACTCTTGGCACAGGCACATCGGGGGGTGTTATATATTGATGAAATCAACCTCCTGGATGACCAAATCGCCAACCAACTGTTAAGCGTTCTCACCGACGGGCGCAACCAAGTTGAACGAGAGGGGATGAGTTTTCAGCATCCCTGCAAACCTTTATTAATCGCCACCTATAACCCCGACGAAGGACCCCTACGAGAGCATTTACTGGATAGAATTGCCATAACCCTCTCTGCTGATGGGGTATTGTCATTGGATCAGCGAGTGCAAGCCGTCGAAGGTGCGATCGCGTACACGACTTCACCCCAAGCCTTTCTCGGTCAATATAACGAAGACATCGATAACCTAAAAACCGAGATCATTCTGGCACGGGAATGGCTCAAAGACGTGCAAATTACATCCGCTCAAATCGCCTATCTCGTGGAAGAAGCCCTGCGCGGTGGCGTACAAGGGCATCGGGCGGAACTCTTTGCCGTGCGCGTCGCCAAAGCCTCAGCCGCCCTAGATGGGCGTCAAACCATCAGTGCTGACGATTTGAAACGCGCCGTGGAATTAGTGATTGTCCCCCGTTCTACCATCGTCCAGACCCCACCAGAGGAACCGCCACCGCCCCCTCCACCCCCACCGCCCCAGGATGAGTCGTCTCAAGATCAAGATGAACCCGAAGATCAGGAGGAGGAAAACGAGGAAGAAGAACCGGAACAAGAACAAGAACCCCCCAGCATCCCCGAAGAATTCGTCTTTGATACCGAGGGCGTAGTTCTCGACCCCACTGTCCTCTACTTCGCTCAAATGGCGCAACGGCAAGGAAAATCGGGAACGCGCAGTATTATCTTCTCCGAGGATCGCGGGCGCTATGTCAAACCCATGCTTCCCAAAGGTGCAGTCAAACGCATCGCCGTTGATGCCACATTACGGGCGGCTGCACCCTATCAAAAAGCCCGCCGGGAACGCCAGCCGAATCGCAAAGTTATCGTCGAATCGGGAGATATGCGTTCCAAACGCCTCGCCCGGAAAGCTGGGGCATTGGTGGTATTTGTGGTGGATGCGTCGGGTTCCATGGCACTCAACCGAATGCAATCGGCAAAGGGTGCGGTGATGCAACTTTTGACCGAAGCCTATCAAAATCGTGACCAAGTCTCCCTGATTCCCTTTCGCGGTGAACAGGCTGAGGTGTTATTACCGCCTACCCGTTCCATTGCTTTGGCACGAGGGCGACTTGATCGGCTACCCTGTGGTGGCGGTTCCCCCTTGGCACATGGATTAACCCAGGCGGTGCGCGTCGGTACGAATGCCAAAATGTCGGGAGATATCGGTCAAATCGTGATTGTGGCGATTACCGATGGACGCGGGAATATTCCCTTAGCCCGTTCCTTGGGTGAACCGCTACCGGAAGGCGAAAAGCCGGATATTAAAGGGGAATTATTGGAGATAGCCGCAAGAATTCGGGCAATGGGGATTCAGTTATTGGTGATTGATACCGAAAACAAGTTTGTCTCCACAGGGTTTGCCAAGGAGTTAGCTAAGCAAG
The DNA here is from genome assembly GCF_040222985.1 of Coleofasciculus sp. F4-SAH-05. Taxonomy (NCBI): domain Bacteria; kingdom Bacillati; phylum Cyanobacteriota; class Cyanophyceae; order Coleofasciculales; family Coleofasciculaceae; genus Coleofasciculus; species Coleofasciculus sp. F4-SAH-05. The sequence goes on along the minus strand of NZ_JAVKBY010000079.1, from coordinate 1,173 downwards.
CCGGAGGGAAATACTACCATTTACCCAAAGCCACGGATAAAGCCATTGCCGCGATGACAAAGAATGCGATCGCGGATATGAAATCCGGGTAATTGTGCGATCGGGGAGCATCATCATGTAGGGGCACGGCAATGCCGTGCCCTTACCCCATATTACTCACCCCACACCCGACCCAAATTCAACACAAAACCCGGTAAGATTTCCTCACCGGATAACTCAGCCGGATTTGACAATATTTCTACTGTTAAACCGACTCGATAAACTTCTACTGTTCTATTTTGGGGATCGATTAACCAACCCAGTTTAGCTCCATTATCCATATATTCCTGCATTTTCTCTTGCAGTGACTTCAGAGTATCCGACTGCGATCGTAACTCCACCACAAAATCCGGGCAAATATTGGCAAACGTTCCCTTTTGTTCATCAGTAAGTGCATCCCAACTTTCTTGACTAATCCAACAAGCATCCGGGGCACGAGTAGCACCATTGGGTAAAATGAAAGCCGTTGAGGAATCAAACGCCTCGCCCGGTTCATCTGCATTCCGCCACCAGATATACAACTCTCCAGAAATACTCCAATTCCGTTTGCCAGTTCGCCAACCTGTGGGTGGATTCACAATTAATTCTCCTTTTGCCGTTCTCTCCAGGTGTAATTCTCTATTGCACTCGGCTAGGGCTGTAAACTGTTCTGGAGTGACATATAGCTTCATGGTTTTTGGTAACTCAAGTAACAGAGTTTCGGTTTCCGGTTTTGCTGGTGTCTGTACCATTTTGACCTTTCCTGTCATAGAGATTAGCGATCTAGGCGGTTAAAAACCTGGTTTCTGACTCAAATTTTTATATCTTTCCCAAAATTAGTAGGACTTACGCAAAGCCTCTATTTGTAGGGTGTGTTAGCGAAGCGTAACGCACCTTTGCCCCTGGACATGATATCACCTATGTTAGCTGATCGCACTTGCCGAGATTATCAACTGTTAAAACGAGCTCATTTATATTATCCATTTGTGTTGGTGCGTTACGCGGGGAACACAATTCACTGGAGTTTCCCATTATTGCCCCGCTAACGCACCCTACTTGCTACTTGGGCGACTCTTTCCGCATCACCTCCAACCAAGACATTCAACAATCGAGCGATCGCACCAATTAATTAATACAGCGATTGCCAGTATAATC